>JAGCWG010000092.1 GCA_017961965.1 Bacteroidaceae bacterium
AAAACCTAAAAACTTAAGAACTTACAAACTCACAAACTTAAAAACCTAAAAACTTAAAGAACTTACAAACCTAAAAACTCAAAAACTTGAAAATTCCTTGGCGTATTGAAAAGATTTTTCATATCTTTGCGCAAAATACATAATACCGAAAGACTATGAAAGAAATCAAAATTACTGAGAGAGCTCACAAGGAGATTAAGAAACTATTCTCTTATCGCAATCAAGTTAATACACTTCATAACGACCCTGAGTTGACTGAGGTGTTCGACAACTTTACATTTGACGAGTCTCTCAAACTGACAGAAGGACCAGTACTTGAACAGACACGTGTTATGTGTATCCTCGCTTCAACTATCGGTTGTGGCGCGAAGACAGAATTCCGTCTTCATGTGGATGCCTGCCTAAACGTAGGAGTTAAGCCAAGCGCAATACGCGAGATACTATATCAGGCAGTACCATTCGTTGGATTTTCACGTGTAGTTGACTATATACCAGTTATGAACGAGGTGTTCGCAGACAATGACATACGTCTCCCACTTAACAACCACTCTACTACGACTCAAGAGAATCGCATGCAGAAAGGTAAGGAAGTGATTGACACTATCTTCGGCGAGGGAACTGTGGATAATATGCTTGAAACATCTCCAAAAGGACAGGAGCACATGGTTGAGTTCCTTGAGGATTATTGTTTCGGTGACTTCTACACTCGTACAGGCATTGATCTCCAGCATCGTGAACTCTTCACATTCTGTCTCCTCGCTTCAATGGGTGGATGCGACATTCAGATGCAATCTCACGCCATAGCAAACAAGAACGTAGGTACAAGTAAGGAAGAGATGGTAGCAGCCGTAACAGCCATGCTCCCATGGATTGGTTTCCCACGTTCACAGAATGCACTCAACGCAATCAATAACGCTTACGAAGAGAAACTTATCTAATAAGAATTTAGAGTTAAGAATTAAGATTTAGAGTAAAAAACATATACTACTTAAATCTTAATTCTTAATTTATAATTATATAAGAATAGCACAAAAGATTAATTCCTCTTTTAGCCACATCAAATATTTAATATGAATTCAAAAATTATCTACATTATCTCCTTACTATTGACAATTACCTTTGGCGCACACGCCCAAACAACATTGCCCACTCCAGAAGTTTATTTTCAGGAGGACGACACTATTGACATATACGCTGATGAATCAGCCACAATCACCAACAAAATAAATTATAATGAGCAAGAGGATGTAAAGTGGTCCATCGTTTTTTATGGCAAAAACTTTTACTACACAACAGGTTCATATGAAGACGGTTCATTTACATTCACGCCACCCAACCCAAGCGAAAATACAGTAAAGACATATGATTTTCCAGTAAATATCAAGAAGATACTCAAAGACGAATCAGAGTGTTTACTTGACACAACAAAGACATTTTACATAAGAGTGTATCCTAAGCCACGTGCAACCGTAGTTGCACGATTCTGTACGAATTACGAAGACGAAACTGGCTTTACGGCTATTCCAATTTCTAATAAATCAAGTTTGACAGATGGAGTATTCCATTTAAGTTCATACGCAACTCATGTATTACGTATAAGCGTCCCATCAGTTTCAAAGGACGAATCATGCTGGGAATGGAGTGTTGGCGATTCAATTCGTAAAGCAGGTATAGGTCAAACCTGCAAATTTAGATTTTCAGAAGAGGATGCTTCAGAAGATGGCACTTCACATTTCTATAAGATAAAACTGCGCAACAAATTGCCTTACCGTAAGGAAGCATTTGAAGATGAATACAACCTTGAATGTAAGGTTTATCCTGTACCAACAGCAGGAGTATGCGAATATGTAGAAACATACAGTGGTAAAGCAGCTGGATTCGGACTTCAATATTCCGGAGGTATAAAAGATGCATGGAGAGTAAATTGGTCAGACGGCAACGGTAACGAATATACCGAAGAGGAGATGAACAACATCTGCAAATACGTGGATGAGCCAACAAAATTTATTTACAGATTATATGTGAACAACGGAGACGACTTTACTGGTTATTATCACGGTATAACACATCCTGTGCTTATGGTATGGAAAGAGCCTAAGGCAAGCGTGTACAACGTGAACGGAACAGTAATCACTGATGGGAATAATAAAGACGAACACAACATAGCCTGTTCAGAAGAAGATGAAATAAGCGTCAGCTTCAAGGTGGATGGTGGATACGAGACTGACGACAGTTGGATATCATTTGTTGACTCATCCTCAACAAGCAGCATGAATGACAGTGTCGTTACATGCAAGTTCAAGATTGTCATTCCAGATTCAATAAGGAGCAAAGCAAAAAGCGAAACTTGCACATATCCAATCTATGTAAAGATTCAAAACCGATACACGGGTACAAACAGTTCTCCTGATTCAATATGGTTCAACGACAGTATTAAGGTAAACTTGAACGTTCTACTTCATCCATTAGCACCAACCAAACTTATTCGTAAGGGAAATGGAAATAGTGGCACGGTTATTGCATCTGTAAACAATAATGATCCATACACAAGTATGAGTAATTACAGCCTTGTATATGGGTACGAGAACGCAAATGGTGACGTCATAGAGCATCAGAAAAAATTTATTGATGTTATAAATCGTAAACATCTTTATGACACATTCCCAAAGGCAGAGTTGGCAGACAAGACAAATAAGTTCTATGTGTATGCTACAATTTACATAAGAGGAACGGAACTGACAAGCGACAGATGCTACCTGACTAATGATGAAGAATTGCAGGAAGATGTCACAGAAGTCAGGAAGTACGAGGTCAATGGACGCCAAATAAACTCTACAACCCGAGGACTTGTCATCATTCAAATGTCGGACGGTTCAACAAAAAAAGTAATACAAAAATAATGCAAGACGAATTATGAAGATTAAGAGTAAAAATTATTTCAAATCATTCCTTCTGATTGGATTTACTTGTCTTGCAACAACATTAAATGCACAGAGCAAAGAAAACAAATTTCTTGGATTAAAGGAAATGAGATGCGCTCTATCAAGTGAATTCTGTTTCGGGGACAAATCAGGATTCACCCCTGCCAATGCTTTTACGGAACTGTTATCAACGCAGAACAATAATTACCTTATCAATTTTGAAGGAGTATTCTCAAAGAAGAAGACGACAGAGACATCATTTATAGTTGGTATAGGTTGCACAACAATGTCATTCAAAACGAATTATAAGACTCCGTCGTATAGTTTCTCAACAAATCAGGATGTTGATGGTGATACATACATACGTGAATATCAAAACCTCAATATCCATCAAGAAACAAGTGGGCACTCATTTATATTCGCCATTGCATTCAGAGAAAGATGGAGACTTAGCAAGAGCATTAATATGTACGGTGACTTAGGAGTGAATTGCATGGTTTCACCGTCCTTGAATGCAAATAAGACAGATGGTTCTGCAAAAGTTACTGGGCTTTACAACCAATACAACGACATATCTCTTGACAAAGACTGGGGATACAACGGATTTGGCTCTGTCGATTTAAGCAAGGCCACAAACAAGGATGTTGATGTAAATAGCCTTGTACCAATCTCATTCATAAGATTAGGATTTGAGTTGGAAATGACAAAGGCATGCAACATCATCTTTGGAGCAACGTACCAGAGAGCCTTGAAGAATTTAATTAAGCAGACAGATAGTAGTAACTCTGTAAACACAGGCAACGCCATTATATACAATACAATTTCCAATATGGAATCAACAGAAAACATACGAAACCTTCTCGGTTCGTATCGCGAATCCAAGTTTACGGGAATGATGGTAAACCTCGGATTATCAATAAGATTTTAATAACGTAAGAAGATTTGTTATTTTAGGATGAACATACTTGACAGAAGTGATAAAATACAGATACTGGGGCACATATGCATGATAGGAGCATGCTCCATGTGGGGACTAATGGCACCATTAGGCAAGGATGCGATGACTCACGGAATATCTGGAATAGAGATGGTTACTTTCCGTGTTGTCGGCGGAGCGATATGTTTTTGGTTCGCATCATTATTCGTCAAGACAGAAAAGGTGGAGCATAAGGATTATCTCCGCTTCTTCCTTGCAGGAATGTTTGCCATCGTCTGTAACCAATGTTGCTATACGGTTGGATTGAGTATTACCTCACCTGTCAACGCAAGTATTATGACAACGACAATGCCTATAATAACTCTTGTGCTTTCAGCTCTGTTCCTTCATGATGCAATAACTGCCAGAAAGCTGTTGGGTGTCTCACTCGGAGCTTCGGGTGCATGTCTCCTAATATTGGGAAGTACACAAGGCGTGGCTAAAGGTGGAGTTCTGTTTGGCGATATACTTTGCATCATGGCACAATGCAGTTATGCTGTCTATCTGACTTTTTTCAAGTCGTTGATACAGAAGTACAGTGTCATAACGTGCATGAAGTGGATGATTACTTTTGCCGCTATGGTTATCACTCCATTTACATTCATGAAGGTTGTACACCTTCCATGGAAGGGGATAAGTAGTGTGACATATATGGAGACAACATTCGTGGTTGTAGGTGGAACATTCCTCGCATACATATGTTCCATTTGGGCACAGAAGATACTACGTCCTACCGTTGTGGCAATGTACAACTACGTTCAACCAATCATAGCGTGCATCGTGAGTGTTTGTCTTGGACTTGGCATCTTCGGATGGAGTCAGGCACTTGCCGTATTGCTTGTGTTCTCTGGTGTACGACTGGTGAACAGAAAGAAATAGAGTTCAACTTACGTTATTTATTCTTTGAGATGTGAGGGGGTAATGGACTCTATCGCACGCATATCACGACAGAAACAAATCAATTCTACAATACAAACAAGAGTAAGAGACTCTTCTAACTTATTAGACACAAAGATTAAAAGCATGAAACAACTATTAAAAACAACTGTACTATTCTCCCTTTTATTAGTTTTAGTGCCTGTAAAATCATTGGCTGACGAGATTGAACCTATCATAGATGAGTTGCCTTCTACACTCAGGGACAAATACAAAGACGCATGTGAAAATAAACATATCACATGCAATTGGGTGTTAGGATTGGCAGATACACTTGAAATGTATTCAAAGGATAAGGACGATGACCGTTTCCTTATGCTTGCCTCTATGATTCGCAATTACCATGCGTTTGTCAACAATGATTCCGTACGGTTCTTTGCCAATAATGACATAACGCTCGAACTGGCAGAAAAGCACAAGTTTTATGACACGTACTTTTCCGAAGCATTAAACCGTGTTACGTTCCTCCTGAATATAGGACGAAACCACTCGGCGATGAAGTATTCGCGCTTCCTTGTCGAAAAGGCAAAGGAATATAAACATCCGACGGGAATGTTCACAGGTTATCACAGTATAGGAAACATATACGAAAAGATGGGCTTATACCATCAGGCACTCTTGGCATTCAAGGAAGCAGACAAAACCTTGAACGGATTGGGTGTGGATTATAACGAGTACCGTACTTATTGCCGTCAGGACATAGCTCTTGAGAACTACAACCTTGGTAATTATGAAGATGCTGAACGTGGCTGTCTTGCCCTTATAGAGAAAGATCCTCTGGACATACGTAGCATCTCTGTGCTGGCACGCGTATATTTCAAAACAAATCAAAGGGACAAGTTCTACGAATGTTACAACAAGATTGACACAATCAATCCGTCATTACTCGGAGCCCTGGAATCAATGTATCCAGATATTAAGACAAACATCCAGGTACACCACCTCGCAATAGATGGCAAAACAGAAGAAGCACTTCAACTTGCAGCTACACGTCCTTATCTTGAGTGTCAGAACCTAAAGGTTGACATCTATATGCATACCAACCGCTGGAAGGAAGCAT
>JAGCWG010000093.1 GCA_017961965.1 Bacteroidaceae bacterium
AGTACGGCAGCCACCTTACGAATGTTTGCCAGTCTTTCTGAAAAGGACTTGTTTGATTTTGTCTGTTGTAGGTTATAGTCAAGCTGAATGCTTAACAAAGGTTGTGCATCAATACCGAGTGCTGCTTCGAGAAGTAGTGCAAGTTCGGAGCTTAACGGACGCTTTGCGTTTAGTACTTCGTTAAACTGAGAATATGACACACCATTCTCCTTTGCCAACTTCCTTTGTGACACACCCCTATATTCCAGTTCGTCCTTAATTATTTCTCCAGGATGAACGGGAAAGAATGGTTGTGTATTGTTTGCGTAAAATCTCTTGTCCATTGTGCTCATATTTCTTTTTTACTTGTAATGATTTGACAATTCTACAATATTGCAAATAGTTGCAACTTGCTTACCATCTTCAAACTCTTCAATGAATTCAATACGATATTGGTCATTTACGCGAACCGAAGACAATCCTTGCTTGTCTCCAATTAAATGCTCGTAATGCAAAGAACCATATTTTAGGAGTTTGTTTACATCATCTTCTTTAATCATAAGTTTTATGACTTGAGCATACTTCTTTACAATCTGAGGCTGAAACCTGTGTTTCTTATCCTTAGATTTTCCTGTGGCATACAGGTCGTATAAGTATTCCTTATCAAAGTACACTTCCATATATTTATGATGTTGTATTTGTTGCAAAGGTAAATCTTTTTATTTGTATTCACAAATAAGTGAACACTTTTCCGTTCGATTGTCCAGTTTGTGGATGTTTTTATAGAACCTGTCTTAGGGGTAAAGTGGCAAAATGTTTCTCGCCCATGTCTTTTGCGCATCACTTCTATCAGGTATTAGAACATTGCTGCCCCAAAAACATACCTAAGCGGAACAGGTTATACTCAATAATTCATCAAGAATGAGTATTTTTGCTATGCAGGGATAAATAGATATACACTTATTCGGATAAGTTGTAAAAAAGCATTACCTTTGCAGCACATTTAAGGTAAGTCGATTTCAAAGTATATCGTAATTCTAAGGGTCTTGCTTCTGTTGCAGGCTTTTTTCAATTCAATTCTCACATTTTGTTTACCCCTATACGAAATTATTACATAGCGACTCAATAAGGAAAATATTTAAAGTCATTTTTTATATACATTCTCACATTCATGAAATTATCTAATCAGATCGAAAGTTTCGACGGCTACATATGGAAGCGCGAAATCAATGTGCGTGACTTTATTCAGCACAATTACACTCCTTACACTGGAGATGACTCATTCCTCGTAGGTCCTACTGAAAAGACAAAGGCTGTATGGGCAAAGCTCACAGATATGTTTAAGGTGGAACGCGAGAAGGGTGTCTATGACGCAGAAACACGTTTGCCACAGTCACTCGATACTTACGGAGCAGGTTATATTGACAAGGACAACGAGGTTATCGTAGGACTTCAGACTGATGCTCCTCTCAAGCGTGGCATTTTCCCTAAGGGTGGTATCCGTATGGTTGAATCAGCTCTCAAGGCTTACGGATATGAACTCGACCCTGCTACTAAAGAAATATACACAAAATACCGTAAGACACACAACGAAGGTGTATTCTCTGCATACAACAAGGATATTCGTGCTGCACGTCATGCTCACATCATCACTGGTCTTCCTGATGCTTACGGACGTGGACGTATCATCGGTGACTACCGTCGTATTGCTCTCTATGGTGTGAACAACCTCATTGAGGAACGTAAGCGTTTCCTTGAGCGTCTCGACCTTCAGGAGATGAATGAGGAGTGTATCCGTCGTCGTGAGGAGACATCTGAACAGATTGCTGCTCTCAAGGCATTCGTCAATATGTGTGCTGCATACGGATTTGATGTTACTCGTCCTGCACAGAACGCACGTGAGGCTGTTCAGTGGGTTTACTTCGGTTACCTCGGTGCTGTCAAGGACCAGGATGGTGCTGCTATGTCACTCGGACGTGTTAGTACTTTCCTCGATATCTTCATCGAGCGTGATATCAAGGAAGGTACGCTTACTGAAGAGGAAGCACAGGAACTTATCGACCAAATGGTTATCAAACTCCGTATCGTTCGTTTCCTTCGTACTCCTGAGTACAACGACCTCTTCTCTGGTGACCCTGTATGGGTGACAGAGTCAATCGGTGGTATGGGCGTTGACGGACGTACACTTGTCACAAAGACTTCTTACCGTATTCTTAATACACTTGTCAATCTTGGTCCTGCTCCAGAGCCAAACCTCACAGTACTTTGGGCAAATAATCTTCCTGAGAACTGGAAGACGTTCTGTGCTAAGATGTCTATCAAGACAAGTGCCATCCAGTATGAGAACGATGACCTCATGCGTCCTGACTATGGCGACGACTATGGTATCGCTTGCTGTGTAAGTCCGATGAAGATTGGTAAGCAGATGCAGTTCTTCGGAGCGCGTGCCAACCTTGCAAAGTGTCTTCTTTATGCTATCAACGGTGGACGTGACGAGATTACTGGTGAGCAGGTCGGTCCTGAGTTCTCACCTATCACAGGCGACTACCTTGAGTACGACGAGCTTATGGCTAAGTATGAGGACATGATGCGCTGGTTGGCTAAGACATACGTCAATGCTCTCATGATTATCCACTATATGCACGATAAGTACGATTACGAGGCTTATCAGATGTCACTCATCGACGGTGACGTTATCCGTACACGTGCAACAGGTATTGCTGGTCTCTCTATCGTTACTGACTCACTTGCAGCTGTAAAGTACGGTAAGGTTAAGATTATCCGTGACGAGCGTGGCTTGGCTGTTGACTTCAAGCAGGAAGGCGAGTATGTTCCATTCGGTAATAATGATGATGACACAGACAAGCTTGCTCTCATGATTACTGAGAAGTTCATGGAGTATCTCCGTCAGCATGACACATACCGTAACGCTATTCCTACTCAGTCACTCCTTACTATCACATCTAACATCATGTATGGTAAGAATACAGGTGCTACACCTGATGGACGTGGTAAGGGTGTTCCATTTGCTCCAGGTGCAAATCCAATGAACGGACGTGACACTAAGGGTGCTGTTGCTGCTCTTGCTTCAGTGGCTAAGCTTCCATTCCAGCACTCACACGATGGTATCTCTTATACATTTGCTATCTCTCCTTCTACTCTTGGTAAGGATGAGGAGACAAAGGCAGAGAACCTCGTGAACCTCATGGATGGTTACTTCACTCCAGATGGTGGTCACCACCTCAACGTGAATGTGTTTGACCGTGAACTTCTCGTTGATGCTATGGAGCATCCAGAGAAGTACCCACAACTCACAATCCGTGTAAGTGGATATGCCGTGAACTTCGTTAAGCTTACTCGTGAGCAGCAGCTCGATGTATTGTCACGTACAATCAATCATAGCTTATAAATAGAAAAATATGATAGGACGTATTCATTCGCTCGAATCGTTCGGTACAGTTGATGGCCCTGGAATTAGGTTTGTAGCCTTCTTTCAGGGCTGTCCTATGAGG
>JAGCWG010000094.1 GCA_017961965.1 Bacteroidaceae bacterium
ACAGAGATGGTTACTACATACACAGCTCCAACCATCCGTACAGGTAGCAGTACATACAACACAAATGCACAGAACCTTCTTGCAACGACTGGCTCTGCTGAGAACGGTACACTCTCCTACAGCTACCGCTATAAGACTATCGGTGGCGGCTATGGCAGTTGGAGCGGATGGACTACCACAGCTCCAACAGGCATTAATGCAGGTGTCTATGAAGTGAAGTACAAGGTGGAGCCTGCGACTGGTTACACAGGTGGTGTCGGTGAAACTTCGTTGGGCGAATTCACTATCAACAAGGCTAACCCTTCTGGTAGCGTCACTGTTCAACAGGCAACTGGTATTCCTATAAGATATTATGCCACCTATAATGGCACGGGTACAATAACCAAATGGGAGTATAGGAGTTTTGCGCTTGCACCTTGGAAAACTTCTTATTCGACGAGTAATCCAAGCTCAGCAGAGGATGGCGATGAATGGCGAGTCACCGTAGGCGGAACCAACTATAACACAGCTACATTCGAAAGCTATTAATGATGTAATGACTGACCCATTCCGAAGTTGTAGAAATTATAATTCCTGAACTGGCGTAATAAATACGAGAGGCAAGTGCATCCGTGCGCTTGCCTCTCGTTGTGTTCTCGTTCTTGTATGAGTACGTAGGCGACGAACTTTCTGTTTGTTCGCCTCGGACTTTCTGTCCGATGGTTACGTACTTTTTGTCTTAATTATTAATTATTATGATTCCTTTGAGTTCATCGTATGCAAAGGAGATGGTTGTGCTACCGAGGGCGTATGGTGCTATGTCATACGGATTGTAGAGGAAGGAAATTGAGTCCGCACCCAACTTAAAGTTATCAGAGATGAACATATTGCTCATGTCAAGATAACCGAGTGAACGGAGAGAGTCAATGTCTGGTGCTCCTACGTTCTCCATTAGTCGTGTGGTGAGCTTGTCCATCAACTTGTGACGACAGCTGTCAACCACGAGACGGTCGGTGGTGATAAGCTCGCCTGTATCTTCGTTGAAACAAAGTATGGTGGTGTTGCTCGTAGGGTGGGCACCTCCGCCGAAATAGTCCTCTGTAAGTATGTAGTTGATTACACCATTGAGTCCGTACTCAAAGTGTCCAGATAGATGGTCAAAGCGGTTGAGGTGAAACTCCTCATCCTCTGCCTTGTATGTGTCACAAAGTTTGTTGATGTATTCCTTCAGGGAAGAAGGAAGGTTGGTTGTGTCAACCTTTTCAAGAAACGTGTCTTGAAGTTTTGCATTGATGATGTTTGCCACCTTTTGTCTCTCTGGATTCTTGCCGTTGGCAAATTCCATGTCGATGGCTATATCGTATGGTGCCTGTATGCTGTCCTGTACCTTGACAAATTCCATGCCGCTCCATCCTGCATTATCCTTACATCCTAAAACTGCGAGAAGTGGAGCGAGAAAATATATATATTTCTTCATTTATGAATAATCGTAATCCTAATGTTGTTTTGCGTCCTAAATCTTAGTTATTGGAACTTACCTTTGACTTTTGTACTGCAAAGTTAGGATATTTTGGGTGTATAATCAAAAAAAAGTATGCTTCATTGATGTTATTCGATAAACTTTGTATAATTTTGTAACAAATAATAGGAATATGCGAAACAATAAGGGTAATTCCAAGCGTGCCTTCTTCCAGATGGGTATGCTCGTGTCAGTATGTGTGTTCTTGGTTCTTATCATCAAGAGTGCTATATTTGGATTCAGTTGGGCATCTATTGTATGGCTTTTGTTTGTCCTTGCATTTTGGTGTCTCAGTTACTATTTTACTTATAAGAAACCTGACGATAAGGCTATAAGGCTATCCACTATCGGATTCCTTACTGCTTCGCTCGTCGTTTTTGTCGGTCTTGCATTCTTTGATCAGAATGCACGTCCTAAGATGCACGCCTTTGAGGGTGCTGGTGCAGACTCAATAGCCGAGGAAGATACTTTCGTAATTGACGAGACTCCAGACATCGTAATGTATCAGCAGGACACCGTTGCTGCCGATACCGTCAAGGCTGATACGTCCTATTCTGCTCCTGCAACAGAAGAAGAACCTGTAGCCGAAGAGGAAGAAGCAACAGAGGAATAAAGGGTTATGCAAGCCTTTATAGTTTTTGTCTCTCAAGAACTTAGAAACTCAAAAACCAACAAACTTAAAAACTTAAGAACTTAAGAACTTAGAAACTCAAAACCCTACAAACTTAAAAACTTAAATATATGAAGACATTAAAAACTTTGATGGCGCTCGTTGTTGCGCTTTGTTCTACATTCGCATTCACAAGTTGTGATGAGGATGATGTTAATGATGCTGTTACATTCAGCAACTATGAGTTAAGGGTGTCAACAACAGTTGAGGGTGATTTGCAGTCTGCTATTGTTGATGTTTTTGCTCCACAGCTTTCTTCCTACACAAAACAGCTTACAAATGTTAATCAGCTTGCTGCAAGGAAGGTGTTTGACTTAGCTGTAGGAACTCTTGATGCTACAATTCAGACGAAAGTAAATGAATTTGCGGCATCTGTAGCAGGTCCTTTCACAGTTACAATCTCACTTGTCAATACAGCTGATGGCAACGTTGTTACTTCCAAGTCATGGGCGCCAACAACGACAGCTCCAGAGGTACAGTAATTATTCTGCTTAGAAACATGATAATGCGCTTCCGAAAAACATATCGGGAGCGCATTATCTTTCATAGTGGGTTCTTAAATCTTATTTTTTTCTATGTTAAACTCTTGAACCAAATCGTGTAAACTTTATTTTTCACTTTTCGCGTTTTGTTTTTCACTTAAATGTTGTATCTTTGTGGCAGTTTGAAAAACAAAATAAAGTTGCAGAATAATAATATGAAGAAAGTATTTGTAAGTGGATGTTATGACCTGCTCCATAGTGGACATGTGGAGTTTTTCCGTCAGGCAAGTCAATACGGCGATTTGTATGTCGGAATAGGTTCTGATGCCACGATATTGAAATATAAGAATCATCACACACTCTATGATGAGAAGGAACGTCTGTTCATGGTCAAGAGTATCCGTTATGTCAAGGATGCCGTCATCAATCAGGGTAGTGGAATCATGGATTTCATTCCAACGGTTGAGGCACTCAAACCTGATGTCTTCGTAGTGAATGAGGATGGCAGCAACGACGAGAAACGTAAGTTCTGTGAGTCTCACGGAATAGAATACGTGGTGCTCAAGCGTGACCCAGCTGAAGGACTCAAGGCACGTTCAAGCACAGACCTCAAGGCTGCCACATGTGAGATACCTACTCGTCTTGACCTTGCTGGTACGTGGATTGACCAGCCATACGTAAGTTGTCATCAACCGGGATGGGCGCTTACTATTTCGCTTCATCCAACATTCGAGGTGCGCGAGCGTTGCGGTCTTTCTACTTCTACTCGTAATATGATTAAGAAGATATGGCCAGTCAAACTCCCAGACATGGATCCAGAGATGCTTGCAAAGCTTGTGTTCTGCTTTGAGAATGACCCAGAGCGTAGCGACGGCATAGTCAGTGGGGCACAGGACTCAATAGGTATATGTATTCCGGGACTCTCACGTCATTACTATGACAGTCATTTCTGGCCAGAGAAGATAGAGACGTGTCGTGACGAGGCTATCCTTAGTTGGCTTGAACAGCATCTTGTCATGGTTCCTATGTTCCCTCGTCGTCCGGGTTGCTCCGTTGTTGACGGTAAGGACATCACTCCTGTCAAGGTTAAGGCACTTGCTGATGCTGCCGATGCTTGTTGGAATGCTATCATGGCAAAGAATCTTGATGATTTTGCAACGGCTTACAAGGCAAGCTTTGATGCTCAGGTTGCCATGTTCCCAGCCATGATTCAGGAAGGCGTGAATGATTATATTGATAAGTATAGCGCACTCGAAGATGTTCTTGCATGGAAGATGCCTGGTGCTGGTGGTGGTGGCTACCTTGCCATGGTTGTCAAGGATGCCGATGCGTTCTGCAACGAACATGCAGAGGGAATAAAGCTAAGCATAAGGCGATAGTTATAGAGTGAAAAGTGAATAGCTAAAAGTGAAAAATATATTTTACTCTGTTCGCTAATAGTTTCTGAAACACGGAGGACAGAGACCTCAGAGTTATTAAGGTTATGAGGTTTCAGGTTATCTGGTAGCTATGCTTTCTGGTTTGATTGTTCTCAGTAACAGGTATTAAACCTAATAACCTAAAACCTAAAAACCTAATAACCTCTCAAGGCTTTCTCTGAGTCCTCTGTGCACTCTGTGTCGAAAAAACTCACCACCGCGAGAACTCACAAACTCACAAACTCACAAACTTAAAAACTCACAAACTTAAAAACTCAAGAACTTACAAACTCAAGAACTTACAAACTCACAAACTTACTTAGATATTTCTTTCCAAAATAATAAATAAAAAATAATTGAAAAAATGGCTTATCAAGAAGTTAAAACAACAGGTTATGGAACGCGACTCGCGCGTTCGTTCAAGGGTATCGGCTCAGGTTTTCTTTTTTTCTTTGGAGCTACAGCCTTGCTGTGGTGGAATGAAGGACGTGCCGTGAAGACAGACAAGATGCTCAACGAGGCTGAAGGTGCTTACGTTGAGATGGAGAACCCTGACAAGAAGGATGCAACGCTTGACGGTGAGTTGGTGTGTGCCACAGCCGTTGCCACTACAGAGGATTCTCTGGTGGACAAGCAGTTTGGAGTGGGCGTAAAGGCTATCTCTCTCCAGCGTAGGGTGGAGTATTACCAGTGGGTAGAGCATGCTGAGAAAAATACGGATGATAAGTTGGGCGGTAGAGAAGTTACTACCACTACCTATACTTATTCGTTGGAGTGGGTGTCCGAACCAGTCAATTCAAGCAAGTTCAAGGATGATGCCTACAAGTCAAAGAACTTCGTGCTTACAACTATTGAGAACGATGAACAATGGGCTGAGAATGTCACTTTCGGTGCTTATAAACTGAACGAGGCTCTTATCCACCGTATATCTTCACGCGAGGATGTGGATTTGGCAATCAGCGATGACCTTTTGGCACAGATTGACAAGAACACGCAGGTGGCATACGAGCGTTTCTATGGAGTAAAGAAGACTCCGGAAAAGCCTGCACCAGCACCAGAGGTTGTTATTCCAGACTCTATAAAGGCAGTGAATGACTCCATTCAGGCTGTAACGGATAGCCTTATGGCTAATGCAGAAAACAAGAAGGAGCTTGAATACATCCATCAGGCTGGTAAGGTGCTTTATTTAGGACGTGTTCCTGGTTCACCAGAGGTGGGCGACGTACGTGTTACCTTCGAGAAGATTGTACCTGCCAAGGTTACTATTATCTCTCAGGTGGATGGTGACACTTTCAAACCATTCAAGGCAAAGAACGGCAAGCGTTTCCAAACTCTCGTGATGGGTAGGAAGGATGCTGGCGACATCTTCGATGCAGAGCACGATGCCAACACTATGTGGCTATGGATTTTGCGTATCTTAGGTGTGATGCTCGTCATCGCAGGTCTTAATGGTATTCTCGGAATTGTCAAGTCTATATTTAATGTTGTTCCTTTCATCGCAGGCATCTTCGGATGGGGCGTAGGAGTGGTTTGCACAGTCATAGGTCTTGTATGGTCACTCATCGTTATCGCTATCGCATGGCTGTTCTATCGTCCATTGCTCGGAATTGCTCTATTGGCAATAGCGGCATTCCTCATCTGGACGTTTGCTTTCAAGGGAAAGGACAAGTTGAAAGAGTTGGCTGAAAAGGCAAAAGCATAAAAAGAATAAACTAAGTAGGTGTGCAAAATTATTTTTATAATGATTGTATTGATTAATGATGTATGTTCAGCGCATAAAATAAATGAGTGTAGTGACTCCTACTCGATTGTTTTTAGGCGTTGAAGATGCGCAGTAGGCGGTGCAAGGATTGTAAAAATAATTATGCACACCTACTTATATCAGCATGTCTGTGTAGTCCAGTTCATATTATGAAAAAAAACAAAGGGTACTTCAAATATGAAGTGCCCTTGTTTTTATTGACCATGAAACTGTGTAATTGGCTTCCCTCTATTAGTTGTATTTATTGTAAAATCGTCTCAAAAATGGTGAATTTGGCGAAAAATGTAATGTTGCCTTATTTTTTTGCAAATAAATTTGGCATTTGTCAATTGTTATGATTACTTTTGCTCTGTGAAATGAATGGGCAGTTTATAAAATTGCAATAGAACCAATTTTTTTAAATACATTTTAAACTAATTGGGCGTTTATGCCTCAAATTAGATGGCTGAGGCTTGACGATAACAAGCGACAATTAAGCATAAAATTAAAAAAAGAGAAATTAAGTATTTTATTTTAACTTTAAAAAACCTATCAATGAAAAAATTATTCTACACCTTTCTTGGGGTAGTTATGTCTTGTTCTTATTCGTGGGCTCAGGAAATTGAGTACACGAAGCTTGAAGACCTTACCTCAAAGATTACTAATGCTGACTTCACGGCAGGAACGCCTGTGAATGCAATCATTAAAACTTATGCTAAGGACCTTACTGATGCTGGTCTTGGTGCTGGTGGTACTGAACTGTTCGGTATGCAACCTGTTGAAGGATGGACTGCTTCAGCTCCTACTGACAACATCATGACTACGGAGGAGAATGGTCTCAATGCTCGTGCGTGTGGCGTTTTGTCGTATGTAACAGAAGATGAAACTCCTTCTTACGGTTTGGGTGGCGAAGGTAACATCCCTTACACAGGTGAGGGTGGTGCTACTTGTGGTCTTGGAGTTTTGGCAGTATGGGGTGCCACTGCACAATATACTCAGGAGATTACTCTCCCAGCTGGTGCTTACCTCATTGAGATTCCTGTATGCAATACAATGGGTGCTGGCGGTATGACTAACCTCAACGGTTTTATTGCTGAGGATGGCATACAGTATGTCTCAAAGACACAGTCATTCCCAGCTGATGCTTTCAACTCAACAATTGACCAGATAGCCTTCATCCTTGAGAAGGAAACTAAGGGTGTAATCTCTCTTGGTTACATTTCTGGTGGACAGGGTAGTGCAAGTTCTCCACACCTATTTTATAGTAATGTGAGTCTCTACAAGATTGACCCAACTCCACTTATCGCTGAGAAGATAGCTTCTGCCAAGGAATCACTCTTGGAGTTGATTAACTATGGTGACCAGATTGGTGCTGATACAAGAGATGCACAGGCTGTATATGACAATGCTGGTGCTACTCTCGAAGAGGTTGAGGCTGCTATCGAGAGTCAGAAGGCAATCAATGATGGATCCGTTTCAGACCTCTCTGAGTTCTTCATCAATAATCCTCATTTCAATCAAGATGAACCACTCCCTGCTGGCGAGGGTATCACAACTTATGCAAGAGACCGTAAGAACAATGGCGTATCTAATTATGGTATGCTTCCTGTAAAGGGTTGGGTTGCAAGTAATCCTTGTGGCGAGTATGATATCGAAAAGACTTCAGGTGATGCTCCAAACGATGGTCGTGCTTGTGGTGTTGTTGCTATCGGTTCTAATGTATGGCTTGGAGGTAGTCAGTTTACAGTTCCTACAGAAATGTCAGATGGTAAGAAGGAAGGTAACCTCCTTGGATTCCTCACTTGTTGGGGCTTAACTACTCAGTACACACAAGATGTGACAATTCCTGCTGGTAAGTACACTCTTGCTATCTCTTACTATAATCAGGGAGGAAAAAATGCAGTAGACAAGAACCTTATGGGATTCATCGCTGATGATGGTACAGAATATCTGTCAGATGTAACATCATTTAAGGTTGGTTCTTGGGAGAAAATGACTATTACGTTTGACCTCGAAGAGTCAACTTCTGGTAAGTTCTCTGTAGGTTATACTGCAGCTAACACAGGTTCTGGCAATATGCCTCACTTCTTCATCGATGGTATCAGTCTTAACTATGTAGGTGAGACAGCTATTGACCCATCACTCTTTGCACTTCAGGCAGCAGTAACTTCTGGCGAGGTTCTTCTTGACAATAGTTTCAATGTTACCTTGAAGGAAAAATTCAATGATGCTGTAGAGGCTGGTCAGGCACTCGTAGGTGCAGTAAGTAGTGATAAGGAAGCAAACATTGCTGCAAAGGATGCCATCACTTTACTTGTGGATGAAGTGAATGAAAACATTAAGGCATACGAAGAACTTTATGATTTCGCAGATGTGCTCAGCGAAAAGATTGAAGAGATGAGGGGTAAGACTCTCTTTGAAGACTACTGCTCATACTTGGAGTCTTTGTCTGATCAGATTGGTAGCGAGATTCTTGAGGATTACACTTGGACTACTCAGCAGATTAAGGATGCCATCGCATCTGTTCCTGTTAAGTACAATGAGGCTCTTCAGAAAGCATTCGAGACAATTCAGGCTGGTGGCTACACAGGCGAAGACCTTGATATCACTCCTCTTCTGAGTGGTCTTGCATATACATATAATGAGAGTGCATTAAGCGGAAGCAATGTTCCTGACAAGGAGTGGGTTTATGGCGATGCTTCAAACTTCAAGACTCAGTATGGTACTGCCGAGGTTTGGAACCAGAGTCCATTCAAGATTACTCGTACTCTCAATGATATGCCTGCTGGTACTTACACTATCACTACTCGTGCGTTCTATCGCAGTTCAGATAATGAATCAAACTATGAGACATTCAACTCTGATGAAAAGGCTGACCTCGCATTTGTTTGGGCTGGATACTCTAAGTCTCCACTCTGTAATGTGGCTGAGTTGGCAGGAATAGATGATAGTTTCGGAAGCAAGCTTGCTAACGAGCTTACTATTCCTAACAACCAAAAGGAAGCAAACTATGTATTTACAAACGAAAAGTTCGATACATACACAGTTAAGTCTGTAAAGACAGTACTTCCAGAGGCTGGTGACCTTAGCTTTGGTATTTGCTCTGACCAGATGTCAGAAAACTCATGGGTTGTTTGGTACTCATTCGAGATTAAGTACAACGTTGTTGATAACGCCGTTCTCCAGAAAGACCTTGCTGGTCTTGTTGAAGAGGCTGAAGAGTATTTTAGTGAGAAGAAAGAAGTTGCAAGCGTTGCATCAGCAAGTTCTTTGCAGAATGTAATAGGTACAGCAAGTGACGCAGTTCTCTCAGGTGCTGGTCTTGCTGAGGCTTGGACAGCTCTTATTGCAGAGTTGGACGCATTCAAGGCTAATGTTGCGATTTATACGGAAATGGCAGATGCTTATGAAGAATTGTCTTCAGCTATTGATGAATATTATGATACAGCAGAAACTCAGGCACAAACAGCTGCTACTTTATTGGCAGCTGAATTCAATAGTGCACTGGGAAATCGCAATCTTTCTACAGATGAGATTCAGTCAATGCTTTCAAAGGTACGTGAGGCAATCCGTAACTTGAAGTTACCTGCAGGTATGGGTGGTGCTACAGATACAGATCCTGTTCCATGTACTTCATTGATTGAAAACCCAAGCTTCGAGACTGGTGACTTCACAGGTTGGACATATAACACTGCGGCAAGTGGCGATACTAAGGTCGCAAGCAATGCTGATGGTTATATTGTAGAAAATGCTGATGGTTCATATGTCTTCAATACTTGGAACTCAAGTGCTGTTGATTTCTATGTAACTCAGATAATCGATGATCTCAAGCCTGGTACATACGAGCTTACAGCTCTCGTTGCTTCTGATAAGGGTAACAAGATTACTGTTAGCGTAAATGACAATGCTGTTGAGACAGAAATGGAGAATGAGAAGAATTACGGTACAGATGTAAGCGTCATCTTTGCTGTTAAGGAAGGTGAGAGTGCTGTTATCAAGGTTTCTTCAGCTTCTTGGTTCAAGGCTGATAACTTCCGTCTCATGTACTTCGGAGCTAACAGTTCTAAGACTCCAACAGCTGTTGAGGAAGTTGCTGCTGAGACAGATGCAACTACTATCTACAACATCTCTGGTGTTCGTCAGAATTCTCTCCAGAAGGGAATTAATATCGTTAGAATGGATGATAACTCTGTAAAAAAGATTTTTGTAAGATAAAATATTAATAATATAAATTTAAGAAGGT
>JAGCWG010000095.1 GCA_017961965.1 Bacteroidaceae bacterium
TAGAGGCAGACATCGAGTGGTTCAGCTATTATGATGTCCGTGGCGTTGGTAAGATGCGTCAGGAGAGAATCTACCGTGGCGTCAAGTATGACACATCGTTCATCGAGCGAATACTCATTAGCATAGTCGTTCGTGATATTAATGTGGAGAAGACAGTTCAGGCGGTCATTTCAGCTGCTCAGACAGGTGAGATTGGCGATGGACGTATCTTCGTTATCCCTGTGGAGGATTCAATCAGAATCCGTACGGGTGAGCGTGGCGATATTGCCCTCTATAATGCTGAACAGGCGAAATGAATGTAGAATGAAGAATGTAGAATGAAGAATTAAGATTTTGTCTTCAGCATTTATTTCGTCCTCTATTCAAGCTGCGCATGGCTTGAGACACATTAACACAACAAACACAAAAACGGATAATTATGAAAAAGATTGATTATATGAAGCTGTCGCTCGTTGCTGCGATGCTTATCTCCCCTCTTGTCTGTAAGGCTGCTGATGCAGCTCCAAGTGCAGCCGAAGTGGCTACTACGGCAGAGGTTTCACTCAATACAGTATGGGTTCTCCTTGCTGCCATGCTCGTGTTCTTTATGCAGCCGGGTTTCGCTCTTTGTGAAGCTGGTTTTACTCGTTCAAAGAATACGGCAAACATCCTTATGAAGAACTTCTGTGACTTCATGCTTGGCTCTGTCTGTTTCTGGCTTGTCGGCTTTGGCGTGATGTTCGGTGCAGGCGCATTTGCTGGAATGCCAAGTTTTGGTGACCTCTCTTTCTTTGATGTTGACGGCATAGGCGGTATTCCTGTTGAGGGCTACCTCATCTTCCAGACAGTATTCTGTGCAACAGCTGCCACAATCGTTTCAGGAGCTATGGCAGAGCGAACAAAGTTCTCAATGTATCTTGTATATTCTCTCCTTATCTCACTTGTCATCTATCCTATAGAGGCACATTGGTCATGGGGAGGCGGTTGGCTCAACGACCTTGGCGAGGGTACATTCATGCACGACTTTTTCGGTTGTGGTTTCCATGACTTCGCAGGTTCTACAGTTGTTCACTCCGTTGGTGGTTGGCTCGCTCTCGTAGGTGCAATCGTACTTGGTCCTCGTCGTGGCAAGTATGGTAAGGACGGCAAGTCACGCGCCATCCCAGGTCACTCACTCTCACTTGCAGCACTTGGCGTGTTCATCCTCTGGTTCGGATGGTTCGGATTTAACCCGGGTTCACAGCTTGCAGCATTCGGTTCAGACAACTCTTTGGCAATATCACACACATTCCTTACAACCAACATGGCTGCTTGTACGGCAGGTGCTGCCACACTCATCCTCTCATGGTTCCGTTATGGTAAGCCATCTCTATCACTCACACTCAACGGTATCCTTGCAGGTCTTGTTGCAATCACAGACGGATGTGACCTCGTAAGCGTTGGAGGTGCAGCACTCATCGGTGTTATCGCAGGTCTTGTGATGCCACTCTCAGTTGAGTTCATCGACCACGTTCTTCACATTGACGACCCAGTAGGTGCAAGCTCAGTACATGGTGTTTGTGGAGTCCTCGGTACTCTCCTTACAGGTCTCTTCGCAACTGGTGAGGTTGATGACACAATGGTTGGCTTGTTCTATGGCGGTGGCTTCTCATTCCTCGGAGCTCAGGCTCTTGGCGTGGTAGTCGTAGGCGCATGGGCTGTAATCGTAGGATTCATAGTCTTCAAGTCAATCGATAAGATTCACGGTCTCAGAGTTCCAGCACGTATCGAAGACGAAGGTCTTGACATCTACGAGCATGGTGAGACAGCATACGCAGATGCTTAATCCTGCATCACTCATTCTTCGTGACGCAGAGTTAAAAGTTAAAAATTAAAAGTTGGAGATTACTCATGTTGCATACAAGAACTTCAAACTTCTTAACTCAACTGTTAACTTATAACTTATAATTTTTAACTTCTGTATGGAATACAGACAATGATTATTATGTGAAAGTTCGAAATATATTATTATTGTTGACTATGCAGTAGGTTGTCGTGATGACAGGCTACTGCAACTTTTTTGTGTAGGCGTGAAGTACTGACTAACTTGCATTATTCATTCTTCATAATGCAAGAGTTAAAAGTTAAAAAATAAAAGTTAAAAGTTGGGATTACTCATGTTGCATACAAGAACTTCAAACTTCTTAACTCAACTGTTAACTTTTAACTGATAACTATTAACTCCTGTATGAATATACAGGCGATGTACTGACTATTGTGGGAGGAATAATATGCGCCAACATCAGCCTTGGGCAACTTTTTCTGTGCATTTTTTTGTGATTTGGATAAATAATAGTATTTTTGTCGGTAAATTTTGAAAAACAAAAAAGGAATAGTTCAAAAAAAAAAAATGAAAGGTATCGTATTGGCTGGTGGCAGCGGTACTCGTCTGTACCCAATCACTAAGGGTGTGAGCAAGCAGCTCATTCCTATCTTCGATAAACCAATGGTGTATTATCCGATATCTGTGCTTATGCTCGCAGGTATCAAGGATATCTTGATTATATCTACTCCGTATGACCTCCCGGGATTCAAGCGTCTCCTTGGTGATGGTTCTGACTATGGAGTACACTTTGAATATGCTGAACAGCCATCACCTGATGGTCTTGCACAGGCATTCATCATTGGCGAGAAGTTCATCGGTAATGATGACGTATGTCTCGTGCTTGGAGATAACATCTTCCACGGACGTGGATTCTCTGGTATGCTCAAGGAGTGCGTGGAGAATTCCAAGAACGGCAAGGCAACCGTCTTTGGCTACTGGGTGAACGACCCGGAGCGTTATGGCGTGGCAGAATTTGATAAGGAAGGCAACTGTCTCTCCATCGAGGAGAAACCGGCTAAGCCAAAGAGCAACTTTGCCGTTGTGGGTCTTTATTTCTATCCTAACTCTGTAGTTAAGATTGCAAAGACTATCAAGCCTTCACCTCGTGGCGAACTTGAGATTACGACTGTCAATCAGGAATATCTTGCTCAGAAGTCACTCAAGGTGCAGCTCCTCGGTCGTGGATTCGCTTGGCTTGACACAGGTACACATGACTCGCTCTCAGAGGCAAGTACATTCATTGAGGTACTTGAGAAGCGTACTGGTCTCAAGATTGCGTGTCTTGAGGGTATCGCATACCGTCAGGGATGGATTACCAAGGAGAAGCTTCGCGAGGTGGCAGAGCCTATGAAGAAGAACCAGTATGGTCAGTATCTTATCAAGCTTGCAGATACTAACTACTTTGGGGAAGCTGAATGAGAATTAATAATTCAAAATGCAAAATTCAGAATTTACCATTCGGTAAGGACGTTATTTTGCATTTTGAATTTGCATTATTGGTTTTGAATTCTGAATTCTTGGTTTCGCATTCTGAATTATGCATTCTGAATTTTGAATTTTGAATTTTGAATTATGAACTTATATTTCGCTCCCTTGCAGGGATTCACGGAAGATGCTTATCGTCGTATCCACAGTCGTCTTGTGGGAGGCGTTGAAGCATACTACACTCCGTTCATTCGTCTTGAGCATGGTGGCTTACGCTCCAAGGACTTGAGGGACATACGTCCTGAGTTCAACGAAGGCGTGAATGTCATCCCTCAGATAATAGCCAATGGGGGAGACGAGTTCCGTACCGTGCTTGATACCGTCCTTAAGGATGGCTACAACCGTATAGACATCAATATGGGTTGTCCGTTCACGCTTCAGACACGTCACGGCAGGGGAGCGGGATTATTCCTTCATCCTGACAA
>JAGCWG010000096.1 GCA_017961965.1 Bacteroidaceae bacterium
GCTGCATGTATCGACTATGCAACCATGCACCTCGAACTGGATGACAAGAACATGGTGTTTACATCTCACCTTACTCCAGATGCACAGGGTTACAAGGGACGCATACAGACTCCATTCAACACACCTTGGCGTACTGTCATAGTAGGCGAGAGCGGAAAGGACATCCTTGCAAGCCGTATCACACTCAACCTCAACGAGCCATGCAAGTTGACTGACACAAGCTGGATTAAGCCAACAAAATACGTAGGCGTATGGTGGGAGATGATAACCAACAAGAGTCATTGGTCATACACCGACGATGTGTATAGCGTCAAACTTGGCGAGACTGACTACAAGAAATGTAAGCCTCATGGCAGACATGGAGCAACAACGGCACATGTAAAGGAATATATCGACTTTGCAGCAGAGAACGGATTCGATGCAGTACTCGTAGAAGGATGGAACGAAGGCTGGGAAGACTGGTTCGGACATCAGAAAGACTATGTATTCGACTTCGTCACTCCATATCCTGACTTTGACCTAAAGGGCATTCACGAGTATGCAGCTTCAAAGGGTGTAAAGATGATTATGCACCATGAGACATCATCTTCTACTGCCAACTACGACCGTCACCTCGACAAGGCATACCAGTTCATGGTTGACAATGGCTACAACGCTGTCAAGAGCGGATATGTAGGCGACATCGTTCCTTACGGTGAGCATCACTACAGTCAGCCACTCAACAACCACTATCTCCGTTGCATCAAGAAGGCAGCTGACTACAAGATTATGGTGAATGCACATGAGGCAACACGTCCTACGGGTATCTGTCGTACTTATCCTAACTGGATAGGCAACGAGAGTGCACGAGGCACAGAATACGAGAGCTTCGGCGGTAATCCTGTTGACCACACGACAATACTTCCATTCACACGTATGATTGGTGGTCCTATGGACTATACTCCAGGTATCTTCGAGATGGACCTTTCAAAGGTGGCTCCAGGCAACACAAGCAAGGTACGCAGTACCCTTGCACGTCAGTTGGGTCTCTACCTTGTAATCTATAGTCCACTCCAGATGGCTGCCGACCTCATCGAGAACTACAAGCGATTCCCAGATGCCTTCCAGTTCATCAAGGATGTGCCATGCGACTGGGAGAAGTCAGTATATCTTGAGGCAGAGCCAGGCGACTACGTAACCATTGCCCGTAAGGACAAGAACTCAGACAACTGGTTCGTTGGTTCATCAGTTGACGAGAATGGTCATACAAGTACACTCAGTCTCAGCTTCCTCTCACCAAAGACACAGTATGAGGCAACAATATATGCTGACGGTAAGGACGCAAGTTGGGACAAGAATCCACAGAGCTACACCATCACAAAGCGTAAGGTGACAAGCAAGAGCATCCTTCGTCTCAAGAGTGCCAGCGGTGGTGGATTTGCAATTGCGCTGCGCGCGATTGCAAATTAAAAATGAAAAGTTGAGTTTGTAAGTTTGTGAGTTTATAAGTTTTTAAGTTATTGCGGAAAAGATAAACGTGAAAACTAAAAAACTCAAGAACTTAAAAACTTACGAACTCACAAACCTAAAAACTTACAAACTAACGAACTTACAAACTTACAAACTCAAAAACTCAAAAACTTAAGAATTCAACAATGAAGATAAGTTTATTACAAACAGATATA
>JAGCWG010000097.1 GCA_017961965.1 Bacteroidaceae bacterium
AACTCTAAATTAGATCTTCCTTATATGTATAAAGAAGGAATGATTTCTAAGGAAGAGTATGATGAGTTTAACAAAAAGAGGTGACAGTAAATGTATACGTTTAAAATTGTTGCAAACTGTAAGAGCGCCAGCATATTAAGATACGTTGATGATGACCCTGAGATTGAATCTCCAGAACTTGTCACAACTATCAAAGCTGGTAAGACCATTTCTGTCGACCTCGATGCTATTGCATATTCTTGGGACGATAAGAAATACTACAAATGTAAAGTCGGCGGAAGAGAAGGTTATATTCTTGCTGACTTAATAATGTGAGGTGATAAAGAATGCCTGAAGAAGAGTTAGTAACTCCTACTACAACAGACCCAGAGCCTATAGATGTAGATTCATCTATATTACTTTCGGTTAAAAAGATTAATAACTTACACGTAGAAGATACAAGTTTTGATACTGACATTGTCATGCACATCAATTCTGCTTTCTTCAAACTCAAACAGTTAAACGTATTTCAGTCACCTTACAACATAACCGACGCTACGGCAACTTGGTCTGACTGTCTTGGAGAAAACGAGACAAAACTCGCTATGGTTAAGTCTTACGTATCTCTTTATGTAAGATACTTATTTGACCCAAGCACAAATGGTACTCTGCACAACGCTCTGAAATCCGAGCTCACTGAAATGGAGCAGAGATTCCTATACGAGTGTGACCCAGTGTACGACTCACCCGTCACATCATCTAATGAATAAACTTATGAAAAGTTTATTAATAAAAATTATTCTGAAAAAAGGAGTACAAGATTATGGTAATCAATGGAAAAATTTATGAAGACGCAAAAGACCTTCATGTAAGCGGTAGAGTATTCTACGTTAAGGCTGCTGATTCTAAAATCTACACAGATTCAGCTACAACAACCTTAGCAGAGGGTGCTGACGTATTCTCAGCTTACATCACAGGCAACCTCGTTCTTGTTAACGCTGGTTCAATGTGTGTTCCTACAGCTTGTAAGGTTGCTGACAGCACAGTATCAGTCGACATCCTGACAGTTGTAACATCAACAGCTACAGTAGTTACTGCTACAGCTGCTTGTGCATCAGGCGATACTGCAACTGCTGCTCTCTTCGCACAGATAGTTCCTGCTTAATTCTCATAATTGTAGCGTGGTGTTTCTCCTAACGTGTGTATCAAAACTTAATCTATAGCGATTAGCTAAAGTCTATTGGAGACACTTAATAAAAGTTTTGTAATACACACAATGATGAGCACCAATCCTATTTGAGAAAACTTTAAAGGAGGAAGTATCAAAATGGAAGAGAACATTCTTAATGACCTCAGGGAGGCAATGGCATCTGCTGAGGATTACAAGTTATTACTTCTCCCTTTTATTCTTATGGTACTCGACTTTCTTACAGGTATTACACATGCTTGGGCTACAGGACATCTTAAGTCTTACAAGATGAGAGATGGACTTAACAAGAAAGTTGGAGAGATATGTATACTGCTCGTCGGTTATATTTTCACCTGGACTATTAATGCTCCAAAGTATCTTATGATTGGTCTTACAATCTATATAGTTATTATGGAGCTGATAAGTCTGAGTGAAAACCTTGACAAGATGGGTGTCCCCCTGCCAAAACCTCTGAAGAAAGCTCTCCGCAATGCAGAGTATAAAGCAACAGAAGGAGAGAAGAAAGAGGATAAGAAGGAGGGAGAAAAGAATGACAAATGAGATTAATACTTCTGGTATTAACGAAACATTTGAAGAGTATCTTGAGCACCACGGCAT
>JAGCWG010000098.1 GCA_017961965.1 Bacteroidaceae bacterium
GGTAAGGAATACCTTGCCAGTAACTGGAGTTATGACGTGAACGATAACCAGGCTTTGCAAAGTTGGATATCTCATAATGTTCAAAGCCTGCACCACGAAGAGCATCCATAAGATACTCGTACATACTCAACGAAAGCTCATCCGACACCTCGCAAATCTTGCCATCTTCAAGCATCCTACAAAGTGCCGTACCTTCCTCATACATCAAGGAATATGCCGAGAGATGCTGAACATCAAGCGTGAGAGCCATATCTACGTCACGTTTCCAATCATCCAACGTCTGACCTGGGAAACCAAACATAAGGTCTATGCTTATATTACGAAAACCAACAGCTTTTGCTTCTTCTACCGCTCTTACTGCCTGCTCAGCACTATGACGACGATGAAGAAAAGCAAGACGAGCATCATCAAACGACTGAACGCCCATGCTCAACCTATTCACGCCAATACTACTAAGTCCACGAAGGTACTTAAGAGTCATATCGTCTGGATTACCTTCCAAAGTTATCTCCGCATCCTCTGCAACCTCATACATTCCATATAGAACACTCAGAATGCTCTCAAGCGATGACACTGGCATTTGCGAAGGCGTGCCTCCACCAAAGTATATAGTACGGATGTCACGATATTTCCATTCAGTCTGGTCAAGTTCATGGCACACAGCATCCACGTACTCTTCTTCTCTCGCCAACTGAGTCGTAGAGTAGAATCCGCAGTAAATGCAACGTGACTTGCAAAAAGGTATATGTATGTATATTCCTGACATTCCTTGAGTTTTATATTATTACGAAAAGCATTTTCCACCTTGATGTTTTATGTTGTTGCGTTTTTTTCATGCCGCAAGACTTTTCCTAAAACAAAAACAAAGTACAAAAGTAGTATAAAAACATGAAAACACACCATGAATACAGAAAAAGTTAACAGATAAAAGACATCTAACGAACAACCAACATTCACAAGTAATACTAAATAACATACATTAATAATCTGCCATACAAACTATCAATAGTCCGACAGACACGAAATATGAACAAAATTCTTCCACATCAGATTTGGGTATTTCGACAAATTCGACAATCGTTTTTGATTATTTGAATTTTAATGGCTAAATTTGCAGCGAATTATCACTTCCCCCATGATTGAGGAAAGAAATGTATTTTCACAGATGAAAGAAAGAGCAAAGAATAACAGGACAATAACCGTTACGGACAAAGAAGCAAAGGGGCTAATTAAGCATATTTGCAAGAAGGTCAGTAAGGACGGATGCTCTGATGTTATCATCTGTAATGACCTCATGAAAGTTATTGGGAACATTCCAGACGAGGTGGCTGATTTACTCATCATCGACCCACCATATAACCTTGCAAAGGACTTCGGCAAGGTAAAATTCAAGGCTACAAAGGATGCTGACAAGTATGAGGAATACCTGCGCTCGTGGTTGCCTATCGTGGTCAGGAAGCTGAAGCCTAACGGCAGTATGTATGTGTGTGGCGACTGGAAATGTACGTCCTCACTACAAAGAGTCATTGAGGAGACAGGCATGACCATTCTCAATCGTATCACGTGGCAGAGGGAGAAAGGACGTGGCGCAAAGAATAACTGGAAGAACAGCATGGAGGATATCTGGTTTGCCGTAAAGAATCCTGACGATTATTATTTCAACCTTGAGGCGGTGAAGGTACGCAGACGCGTGCTTGCCCCCTATCGCAAGGACGGTGAGCCAAAGGACTGGGTGGAGGAAAATGATGGAAAATTCAGAGACACATGCCCTTCCAACTTGTGGGACGACATAAGCGTGCCATTCTGGTCGATGCCTGAGAACACCGACCATCCTACACAGAAGCCTGAGAAGCTGTACGCCAAGCTTATACTTGCCTCGTCCAAGGAGGGTGACCTCGTGCTTGACCCTTTCATGGGAAGTGGTACAGCATGCGTTACCGCAAAGAAACTGAAGCGCCACTATTGTGGCATAGAGATAAACGAAGAGTTCTGCCTATGGGCTGCCAAGAGGCTACAGATGGCAGATACGGACACAAATATTCAGGGGTATTCTGATGGGATATTCTGGGAAAGAAACTCAGGAATGCCGCAAAGGCATTCCAGAGTTAAGAATTAAAAGCTAAGAGTTAAAAGTTGGGTTCGTGAGTTTTTAAGTTTGTAAGTTCGTGAGTTAAAAGTTGGAGTTAAGAGAAGTAAAAAGACGATAGTCTGTTTGCTGACTTTAATATACAGAGTGACGTCTCTTTACTCCCTTTTACTACCATTTACTCCTCTTTACTTCTTAAAACTTTAGACTCCTAATTACACCAAATATGACAGGAAGTAATAACAAAGCAAGTCGTGCACCTTACAGCAAGATGAATTTCTCGCTCAAGTATCCAGAGAATGAGGGTGGAATGAACGAGCGCATCAAGCGTCTTCATAAGCTGAGTATAGAGACAGAACCTACGCTCACCATCGAACGTGCGCTCATAGAGACTGCCTTCTACAAGGAGAACTATGGCAAGATGCCTAACTGTATTCTTCGTGCAAGCAACTTCTACGAGATATGCAAGAAGAAGACTATATACATCGGCGACGACGAACTTATCGTTGGCGAGAGAGGTCCTGTGCCTAAGGCGGTGCCTACATTTCCTGAGCTTACCTGTCATACGGTGGAAGACCTCCACACTCTCGACACACGAGAGCTTCAGCCTTACCATATCCCACAGGAAGATATAGACACTTACGAACGTGAAGTCATCCCATACTGGAATGGCAGAACCCAGCGTGAGCGCATCTTCACACACGTGAGCAAGGAGTGGGAAGAAGCCTATCATGCTGGTGTGTTCACAGAGTTCATGGAACAGCGTGCTGGTGGACATACGTCAATGGATGGCAAGATGTACCATCGTGGACTCTTGGAAACAAAGGAACTTATCAAGAAGACCCTCGACAACCTTGACTTCATCAACGACCCAGAGGCAACAGACAAGCAGATGGAGCTTCAGGCTATGGACATCAGTTGTGATGCTGCCATACTCTTTGCCGAGCGTCATGCTGACTTGGCACATGAGATGAGTGAAAAGTTAAGAGTGAAAAGCGAAAATTGTTCGCAAGTCGAAAAGGAGGCTATACTCCAGAGGATTGCAGAACTCCATAAGATAGAGGAAACATGTCGTTGGGTTCCTGCCCATGCGCCAAGAGACCTTCACGAGGCAATACAGATGTACTGGTTCGTACACCTCGGTACGGTAACGGAGCTTAACGGATGGGATTGTATGAATCCGGGACACATTGACCAACACCTCTACCCTTTCTACAAGAAGGGATTGGAAAATGGTACCATGACTCGCGAAATGGCTAAGGAACTCATCTCATGCCTGTGGATTAAGTTCAACAATCAGCCTGCACCTCCTAAGGTTGGAGTGACAGCACTCGAATCGGGTACATACAACGACTTTACGAACATCAA
>JAGCWG010000099.1 GCA_017961965.1 Bacteroidaceae bacterium
AACCGTAAGGACGCGATTGGACAACAGATCAAAACGCCGACGAAGTGGATGAACTGCCCGTCTCGCCGCGCTAATAAAGCGTATCCCAACTACGCCAATCAAGCGGTTATCAATGCGACAGCTCAAACCAGAAGAAGTGTATGAGTACGCAAGCGAAGATGCTGACGTGACACTCAAGCTTAAGAATATCCTTGCTAAGGAAATTAACGAAAAGGGTTTCACAAAATTGTTTAAGGAAATAGAAATGCCACTCGTTCCTGTACTTGCACGCATGGAAATAGAAGGTGCACGTATTGACACTAATTCACTCAAGGAAACATCACGTCTCTTCACAGAGAAGATGAACGAGATTGAAAAGAGCATACGTGAGACAGCAGGCGAAGAGATAAACATATCATCACCTAAACAGATAGGCGAACTGCTGTTCGACAAACTTAAAATCTCTGATAAGGCAAAGAAAACAAAGACAGGTCAATACGTTACATCAGAAGAAGTGCTGAACACACTCGTTGGCAAGCATCCAGTGGTACAGCAAATACTTGACTACAGAGGCTACAAAAAGCTTCTGAGTACATATATTGACGCACTTCCTGAACTTATAAATCCAAGGACAGGCAAGATACATACGTCATACAACCAGGCGGTAACAACAACAGGACGACTTAGTTCAAGCAATCCTAACCTACAGAACATCCCTATCAGGGACGAGAATGGAAAAGAAGTAAGAAAAGCTTTCATTCCAGAACAAGGATGTGAGTTCTTTTCAGCAGACTACAGCCAGATAGAACTACGTCTTATGGCACATCTATGTGGTGACAAAAACATGGTTGAAGACTTCAATAGCGGACACGATATCCACCGTGCCACAGCAGCAAAAATCTTCAAGAAACCAATGGATGAGGTAACGTCGGACATGAGACGTATGGCAAAGACCGCAAATTTCGGCATTATTTACGGCATCAGCGCCTTTGGACTCGCTGAACGTATGAATGTAAGTAGAACCGAAGCAAAGGGCCTTATAGACGAATATTTCGCAACATATCCAGGTGTGAAGGAATACATGGATAAATCAATAGAGAAAGCGAGAGAAAAGGGCTATACTGAGACTCTCTTCGGCAGACGATGCCAGTTGCCAGACATTAACTCACGAAATGCGGTAGTACGCGGATATGCTGAACGTAATGCCATCAACTCCCCTATCCAAGGTACGGCAGCCGATATCATCAAAATTGCGATGATAAACATTGACCGTCGTATAAGGGAGGAACAACTCAAGTCAAGAATGATTCTTCAGGTGCATGACGAATTGAACTTAACAGTTGTACCAGAGGAAAAAGAAAGACTTGAAGCTATCGTCAAACAGGAAATGGAAGGTGCCACTACCCTATCTGTTCCTCTCCTTGCCGAAAGTGGCTGGGGAAAGAACTGGCTGGAGGCACATTAACAATTAAAAATTTAAAATTAAGAATGCATAATTAGCTTCACTGAGTTCTTTCGAATTCAGAATTTACAATTAGGATACTATATTATGCAATCATAAGACACCACATCTTATGATGAAAAGATATATATCTGACAACATTTATACCCATATCTCCCGACAATTAGATGTACATCTGCCGGACGGGAGATATGGGTTATTTTTTGTAATATTATAATGAAAAAAGGAGTTAAGGCAAAAACGCCCTAACTCCCATATTGAAATTATTGAAAAACTATCAAATATAAATTGTGAATTATGAATTATGAATTAATTCCAACGCTTTGTTCTCGGCAGCTTCCATAATCTCACGTTCACCTGGACCCTTATCATTGATGCCTACAAGATGGAGGATGCCGTGAATAATCACGCGATGAAGCTCCTCATCGTACGTTGTCTTCTGTTGTTCTGCATTGGAGCGAACAGTATCAAGACTAATGAACAAGTCACCAGATATAGTGTCCTTAATACCCATCTCAGCAAGGTCATCACAATAGTCAAAAGTGATAATATCTGTGTAATAATCATGCTGAAGATACTGACGATTTACCTCAAGAATCTTATCATCATTGCAGAAGATATAGGCAATGTCACCTACCTTCTTGCCATAAGAGGCTGCAACAGCCTTAATCCAGGCACTTGTGTCTCGTTTCTTGATAGATGGCATCTTGACACCATCAACATTGTATGTAATCATATTGCCAAAGTTTAGAGTTGATAGTTTATCGTATAAAGACTTTACTGTGTTCATCAAATAAACACAATCACGTCTATATTACTGCTTTGTAGAAAGAACCTCCTTATACTTCTCATCCTTTATAGCATCCAGACCTCTGAGATAGATTTCATTGAGCGGATTGATAATCTGGAAATATTCATTCATGTTCCAAAGGTCACGGGCAAGAAGAGCCTTAAGCTGAAGCTTGATTGTAGGAATGGTAAGAGCAAGTGTAGAGTCATTATACACTATCTTAGCCTCTTTAGCCTTCTCAAGAACAATATCAATAAGCTCCTGAGGTACTTCATAGCCATTCTTGAAACGTTCAAAATGGCTCATGTCAAAATCGACATCCTTGCCCTTGCTTTCCTTCTTCTTAGCCTTACGGTAAGCATCTATCTGATACTCCTTCTCAAAAGTCTTGCGATGGGAATCAAGATACTTCAGCGTAGCCTGTACCACACAACCCTTAGCTGTAAGTTCACGATGAAGTCGTGTATAACGTGTTGTATCAAGAGGAACATAGACATCCGGCATGATACCACCACCACCATATACTATACGACCAGCCTTAGTATGATACATAAGAGAATCAGGAAAATGTATGCTGTCCGGATTCATAAGCTCTCCACTATTAAGACGGTCGAGCATATCATTTTCGTATGCCTTATTGTCACCCTTTACATAAGGCTTCTGGAAACAACGTCCTACAGGGCTGTAATAATGGGCTACGGTAAGACGGATAAGACTACCGTCTGGAAGGTTGATAGGACGCTGTACAAGGCCCTTTGCAAAGGTTCTACGGCCTACTATCACTCCCCTATCATTATCCTGCAAAGCACCAGAAAGAATCTCGGATGCAGAAGCTGTATATCCATCCACAAGTACAACAACCTTGTCGATGTCCATTGTATTGGCTGTAGCACGGAAGTTTCTCCTTCCTTGTGAACGTCCCTCTGTATAGACAATCATCTCATCATTTGAGAGAAACTCATCGGCCATCTGTACGGCTGCCTGAAGGTAGCCACCGCCATTACCCTGAAGGTCAATAATGATATCCTTCATACCCAGCTTCTTCAACCTATTGCAAGCTTTTACAAACTCGTCATGGGTTGTTGCTCCGAAACTGCTGATACGCACATATCCAGTAGTATTGTCTATCATGTATGAGGCATCAACGGTATAGAGAGGAATCTTGTCACGAGTGACAACAAACGTGAGCTTATCCTTTATGCCACGACGTATGACCCCCAATTTTACCTTAGTACCCTTTGGTCCCCTGAGACGCTTCATAATATCGTCACGCGACATCTTCACTCCAGCTATGGCTGTATCATTAACGGAAACAATCTTGTCGCCACAGATGATGCCTACCTTATCACTCGGACCACCACTCACAGGCTGAATCACCACGAGGGTGTCCTCCGACATGTTGTACTGCACGCCTATTCCGTCAAAACCTCCGTCAAGCGGTTCATTAAGAGCCTGCACCTCCCTGGCTGGAGTATATGTAGAATGAGGGTCAAGCTCCTTGAGCATGCCCTTTACTCCGTTCTCTATAACACTCTTAGGATCAATTTTATCAACATACAGCATATTGATACTGTGATAGGTCATCATCAATTTTCTCAGCTGTACTTCATCAAGGATATCAGACTGTTGCTGGGCATGAACACCACCAGATAATAAAGCAGTCAGTATAGGTATAAGTATTTTTTTCATTTCTATTTATTCCGGTAAAAATTGTGAAACGTCCTTACCGTAGCTCATAAGCTCGCGAACGACACTTGAGCTTACACAGGACAATTCAGGTTCAGTAAAGAGAAGAATGGTCTCTATGCCGCTAAGACGCTTATTGACATCAGCTATGTTACGCTCAAACTCGAAATCGGAAACTGAGCGTACTCCCCTCACAAGAAAGTCTGCACCTACAGATTTGGCACAATCTACCGTGAGTCCAGTATAGCTCACTACTCTTACTCTCGGATTATCGGCATACAATTTCTCAATGTAACGAATCCTTTCCTCCACGGGAAACATATTCTTCTTGACATAATTGATACCAATAGCAACAATAATCTCATCAGCCACGTTCTTGAGAACGCGGTCAACAATGGACTGATGTCCACGAGTGAATGGATCAAAGGACCCGGCAAATAGTGCTATCATTCTTCTTCTGCTAATTCAGTATCTTCCTCTGGCACGTCTTCCTCTATCACAAGATTATTGATAATAAAGTTCTGACGTTCCATTGTATTCTTTCCCATATAGTATTCGAGGAGTTCCTTCACCTGGTCAGTCTTGCGGAGAGTAACCTCTTCAAGACGCATGTCAGGACCAATGAAGTTCTTGAACTCGTCTGGCGAAATCTCACCAAGACCTTTGAATCGTGTGATTTCAGGGTCTGGAGATAACATCTTTATGGCGTTCTTACGCTCCTCGTCTGTATAACAATACACGGTAACGAAGTCACCAGTATCTTTCTTTCCCTTAGTGAGTTCTTCAAGATACTCTTTCTTCACACGCTTACGTCTCTGACGCACTCGGAAGAGAGGTGTCTGGAGAATGTGTACGTGTCCCTTACGGATAAGCTCTGGGAAGAACTGCAAGAAGAATGTAATCATCAACAGACGAATGTGCATACCATCCACATCGGCATCTGTAGCCACGATGACCTTATTGTATCGGAGTCCTTCGATACCGTCTTCTATGTTAAGGGCAGCCTGAAGGAGATTGAACTCCTCGTTTTCATACACCACCTTCTTTGTCAATCCAAAGCAGTTGAGAGGCTTACCCTTGAGAGAGAATACTGCCTGAGTGTTCACATCACGGCTCTTTGTGATACTACCACTCGCAGAGTCACCCTCTGTGATGAAGATACAACTGTCTTCCTTCAGGTCACCCTTAGCATCGTTGAGATGCACACGACAGTCGCGAAGCTTACGGTTATGGAGATTAGCCTTCTTTGCCCTCTCCCTTGCAAGCTTTGTTACACCAGCTATAGCCTTACGGTCACGCTCGTTGTCCTGTATCTTCTGCTGGATAATCTCAGCTACGTCAAGGTTCTTGTGAAGATAGTTATCCACCTCCTCCTTGATAAAGTCGCCAACGAACTTATTGACGCTTATTCCGCCACCAGGCTCCATAGTGAGCGAACCGAGCTTAATCTTTGTCTGCGACTCAAACTGTGGCTCTTGCACATTGATGGCAATGGCAGCTACGATACCGCTACGCACATCACTCAAATCATAGTTTTTATTAAAGAAATCCTTGATTGTACGTGCAATATGCTCCTTGAACGCACTCTGGTGAGTACCACCCTGTATGGTGTGCTGACCATTGACAAATGAGTGATACTCCTCACCATATTGCTGATTGGTATGTGTAAAGGCAATCTCTATATCCTCACCTTTGAGATGGATGATGTCATAGAGAGGTTGAGTATCCATAGTGTCAACGAGCAAATCCTTCAGACCATTGCGTGAAGTGATGCGTCGCTGGTTATAGTAAATCTCAAGACCTGTATTGAGGTAAGTGTAATTGCGGAGCATAGTCTCCACAAATTCACCTTGGAACTTATAGTTGAGGAAGAGAGTATTGTCAGGAATGAAATGAATGTAAGTACCTGTTTCTTCATCCGATTTCTCAATCTTATTCGAAATAAGTTCACCCTTCTCAAAGATGGCAGTACGTACCATTCCGTCACGGTAGCTTCTTACCTCAAAGAGCGAAGACAATGCGTTGACAGCCTTGGTACCCACACCGTTAAGACCTATTGACTTTTGGAAAGCCTTGGAGTCATACTTACCTCCAGTATTGAGGATAGATACAGCCTCAACCATCTTACCTTGCGGAATTCCACGACCATAGTCCCTGACAGTCACCTCAAGGTCGTCCGTAATATCAACCTCGATGCGCTTGCCTGCCTTCATCTTGAACTCGTCGATGGAGTTATCAATAATTTCCTTTAGAAGTACATAGATTCCATCCTCAGCATGGGAACCGTCACCAAGGCGTCCGATATACATACCAGGACGAAGACGAATGTGCTGAACACCCGTGAGGGTGATAATGTTGTCATCTTTGTACTCAGGTTGTTTAGGTTCTTGAATATTTATTTCTTCACTCATATTTTGTTAAAATATACATGCTAATATTAGGCACACAGAGCACCTATATACATTAAATTTGCGCAAATATACAAAATTTTCGGTTTTTGTTTTGTTCAATTATTTAATATTAACTAATTTTGAGGCCAAAATATTAACGAACCTTTATTTTTTTACAATTATGCTTAATCTTAAAACGACAATCGCAGCATCAATTGTTGCATTGTGTGGTACGAATGCCATGGCACAGACAGCAGCTGAGGTACAGGAACAGGAACTCGGCTACAAACCACAGCCATACACATTCATTCAGGTACAAGGTGGTGTAGGAACAGTCTTCACAGACGTAAAGGCTACAGAAACCATATTACCAACATTCGGACTCAGCGTAGGTCGTATGTTCACACCTTCAGTAGGTGCTCGTCTCCACTTCAACGGTTACCGCAGCCGTGGAGCATTCGACCACAAAGATGTCATCTACAAGTACGGACACAACTACATCACTACAGATGCAGACCTCATGATTAACGTCATGAACATCTTCCAGGACAAGAACTTCTCAAGGTTCAATCTCTATCTCGTAGGTGGTGTAGGTCTCTCATACACTTGGAACAACAGCGAGTTCGAATCACTCAGCGGAGTTGCAAAGGCAGCACGATACGACGTTTCAAACGCATGGGGCGACAACCAGAGCCCACGTCACAGTCTCATCAGCCACAACCTCCGTGCAGGACTTCTTGCAGACTACAACGTAAGCAAGCACTTCAGCATAGGACTTGAGGTTGATATGAACTCACTAGACGACCGTTTCAACTCAAAGTATAACAACTCTGACGACTGGATGATGACAGCAATGCTTACTGCCACATACAAGTTCGGTTTCAAGAAGGCATCAAAGCCTGCTCCAAAGCCAGTACCTGTTGTAGAACCTATTCCTGAGCCAGAGCCAGAACCAGAGTACGCTACACGTATCGATACTATCTGGTACGACAGTATCTACTATGAGGAGAGCACAAGAGACCGTCAGATCAAGAAGGAAATCTTCTTCGGACTCCGCGAAAGTGGTGTTGAGACAAGCACCGCACTGATTAACGCAGTCGCAGCATTCCTCAAGAACGTAAAGAATGCAGAAATCACTATCACATCATATGCTGATAAGGGCACAGGTACTCCAGAAAAGAACATGGGTTACAGTAAGACACGTGCCGAGAAGACCAAGAAGGCACTTATCGCAGCAGGTGTAGATCCTAAGATTATCAAGAAGGTAGAATGGAAGGGAGATACCGAACAACCATACGCCGAGAACGACAAGAACCGCCTCTCAGTCATCACAGGTCACGGTGTCTATACAGACAAGGATGAGAAGGTAGTCAAGAAGTTCAAGACTAAGGAAGTAACTTACAGAGTTAAGTAAATCCATAATTCACAATTAAGAATAGATAAAGCAAAAAGGAGGAAAGAGATTGTTCCCTTTCCTCCTTTTTTGTGTTTAAGCCATGACAAAACTTTTTTACCTACCGAGAGAGAAAAAAAACGAAACAAGTACGGTCAAAGTAGAGACTAAGTACTGACTAAGTAGAGACTAAGTAGTAACTATGAACTTTAGGACAAAACACGCAGAACTTTCGACACTTTTAAGAAAAAGACAACCCCAGCTATCCATGCAGGGAAAAAACAAGATTGCTCCACATTACCCAGAACATCTTACTCACACCATGAACGGCAAGCAAACGCCAAAAAAGGCTGAAAAAGAACAGAGACAGAACATATCTTCAACAAATACAACCGAAAATTCCGAAAAAAGTCCTAATTTTCTTTAAATTAATTGTCATAAACACACAAAAGTCAAAAATTATTTTGTTAAATCAATTTTTTTCTTGTAATTTGCAGACTAATCAACAAATACTATACTAACTTAGTTACACTAATTGATTTAAAAGCAAATACAAGGGAATAATCATCTTAATAATTTATTTGCCATTTTGACATATAGCGATACACATAACGTGTTGAATATATGCTCAACCATAATAATGGACTATCTTGGTATTATTACAAATACATGATAATGTGAACCAAATAAATAAAAACTATTAACTAATCAAGTTTAATTACCACAATTATGAAGAAAACATTACTTCTGATTGGTTCTGTGGTAGTGAGCCTTAGCGCCTCTGCTCAGAACTTCACAGGTAAGTGGGAAAGACCTGCAGCTCCAGAGTTTTCCGACTTCGAACCTGAGACAAAGTATTACATGTGGAATGTGGGAGCCAACGGTTTCTACATCAACCATCAGAACGGAACAAGTGCTCCTTACTATGGTACAGCCGCATCAGTAAATGACACAATCGGTGCATTGGTTTATTTCAGCAAGACAAACCCTGATGCAAATATTGTAGAGTCATGGGAACCAGGCACTGATAACGCTTACCTTCTCGTGAGCTACGTTTCAAAGTTCAAGGAAGATAGATGTACATTTGCTGATGGAAATGTATGGACAGACAACAACACTAACGGCTACCGTTACTTCGACGTTGCTGTAGATGGCAAGACATTTACCATCACTCCTAATCCAGCAATGATTCAGTTCTCAGTTGCTGATGCTATTCCTGAGACATACGAATACAACCCATTAGGTGTTGAATCTTCAAATACAGAAAAGATTGTGTATATCTCTAAAACAGAAGGCGAATGGTACACTAAGTGGGCATTTGTATCTGAGGAGGCATACAATAACTATATTGACAATGCTAAGCAGCAGATTAAGCTTTGTGCAGCTGCTGAAGCACTCCGCAAGACAATCGAAAAAGCTGTTAAAGAAAACCCAGGCATCGACCTCGATGCACAGGTTGCTGTTTATAACAATCCAAACAGCACTTTCGAGGAGCTTAATGCTGCTAAGGATGTTGTAAAGGATGTAATCGTTGCATTCACAGCTTCAAAGGCAACAATTGACAATCCTATCAACTACACAAGCCTCATCCAGAACTCAACATTCGATGTTATCGGTAACTTCGACGGTTGGTCTGCAGGATTCGGTGCAGGTGGTACTACAGGACCAAGCGCTGAGTGCTATGGCAAGTCATTCGACGTACATCAGACAATAAAGGGTCTTCCTTCTGGTGTATATATTGCAAAGGTTAATGGTTACTTCCGTAAGGAGAACGCACAGAAGGACTATGATGACTTTATTGCAGGCATACAGTCAGATTGCGAATTCTACGCTACATCTGGTGACTTCAAGTCAAAAGTTAACGTAAAGCACGTTGCAGAAGGTGCAGTAACTGAAGGATTCGGCGTAACCAGCGAGTCAACATTCGTAGACCAAAACGGTTCTACTATGACTATTCCTAACACAATGCTTGCTGCTGACAGCTACTTCCACAACGAGGACGGTGAAATCAACCCACGCTATGAGAACGTAGTATATGTTCCAGTATCAAACGGCGAACTTACAATCGGTGTTGCTAATTCAGTAGGTGGTGGTTCTGACTGGTCTATCTTCGATGACTTCCAGCTCTACTACATCGGTGATGGCGACGACTGCTACGAGCTCCTCAAGGAGAATCTCGAAAAGGCTCTCGAATACAGCCTCCCAGAGAATGCAGCATACAGCACACGTGACTATGCAGACTACACTAACGCTAAGGATGCATTCAAGTCAGCAACTGGTAAGGCTGCCCTCACAGAATACACTAACGCAGCTGCAGCTCTCGAGACAGTTAAGGCTGGCGTTGAAAACTACAAGTTGTATCAGGTTGCTATTACTGATGCTAACAATTGGTACACAGATGCTACAGACCGTAATGTAAACGAAGAAATTCCAGCAGTAGAAAAACTTAAGGCTTACCTCACATATGAGGAGGATGAAGAGTTTGGTTTCCCTAACGGAACATACATACAGATTCTTAATCAGGATAATGAAGGTTCACTCACAAATGAGCAGATTATTGAAGAAACAGCCTTTGTAAACGCTCTCGTTAAGCAGGCTATGAACGATGGTATCGTTGAAGGTGCAGACCTCACAGCGATGATCACAAACCCTGGTTTCGAAGAGGCTGGTGGTAAGGGTTGGACAAACGCTTACGGTAACCTGACAAACTGGCACGGAGGTAATGCAAACAACTACTGTGCTGAGGCATGGAACAGCAACTTCGACGTTTATCAGGAAGTAGAAGGTCTTCCAAACGGACTCTATGAGGTATCAGTTCAGGCATTCTATCGCACAGCTTCAAATGCTGATGCTTACACAGCATACCAGAACGACCCAGAGATGACAGGTGACGCTAAGGTTCTCTCTTATGTATATCTGAACGAGTTTGCAACTCCAGTTCGTAATGTAATGGAAATCCAGTTCGACGAGAACCTCTCAAACAATTGTTGGTCAACTACTGATGGTAAATACACTCTCAATGGTATGGCTTCTGCATCAGAGGCATTCAGCTTGGAGGATGAGAGCCAGAACTTCACTATGAAGGTTTATGGTATCATCAAGGACGGCAAGATGCGTCTTGGTATCCGTGGTGAAGGTACAATATTCGACCGCTGGACACTTTGGGACAACTTCAAGCTCCGCTATATGGGTAAAAACAAGGTTGCCGTTGCAAGCGTATTGAGTACTAAGGCTAATGCATTGTTAGCTATGCAGAATGAGGTTGACGAAAACAAGAACCCAATTATGAACGAGTACACAAAGAAATTCATCGATGATCAGTATGCATCTGCAATGAAGTGGTTAATTGGAATTACTGAATTCAACGATGAGACTCTCGCAATGCTTAATGAGGATGACCTTTGGAATGCACTTACTAACATCGCTGCAGCACAGGAAGAAGTTGATGCTGATGTTAAGGCATACAAAGAATACAGTACAGCATTTAGTACACTTGAGGGTGTTGATTCAGAACTGTTCACACAAGAAATGCAGAAAGAGTTCTATGATCTTCAGGACCTCGCTGCTAATTCTCAGAACATGACAAGACAGCAGCTTGAGGAGCTTTCCGCAAGAATCAACAAGTCTATGAACTGGTTTACTTATCCAGAAAGATTGAATAATGCTGTTGAAGCAGAACTCCCAGAGGGTTATGACACAGCAACAGGTGATGTTGACTTCACAAGCATCATCATTAACCCAGACTTCGAGGAAGATCTCAATGGATGGAACAACGAGAATATGCAGGCACAGACCAACACAGCATTCGGTAAGAATGGTAACACTTACTGCGAGAAGTGGCACGCTGACCTCAGCCTCAGAATCTCTCAGTCATTCAAGAACCTTCCAAACGGTTACTACACATTGACTGCTAACTGCTACAACTCTACAGCTGACGGTTGCCTCTTCATCTCTGCTGAAGATGAGAACTGCAACGTAACAGAGACTACTACATTTATTGAAGATACTACTACACCAGAAACAGTAAATACTAACTCTGTAACATTTGAATACAAGGGTGGTATCCTCACATTCGGTGCAAGGGCTACACTCACAAGCTCAACTTGGTTCTGCGTAGATAACTTCATCCTCACTTACTCTAAGGAGGTTCCAGTAGCAGTTGAAACTGTTGAGGCAGCTACTGCTTCTGCTACAGAAGGCATCTTCACAATCTCTGGCGCACGTGTTGACAAGCTCGCTAAGGGCATCAACATCGTCAAGATGACTGACGGAAGTGTAAGAAAGGTATTCGTAAAGTAATTGCACAAAGCAATAACTAACATTTAGATAATTGTGGCGAACATCAAATAGTGGTGTTCGCCACTTTTTTTGTTATCAATCCAAGTTTTTCATTAATAATGCTTATCTTTGCCAAGTTAAAGCCAACAGAGGCATCAAGACAAATAAAAAGAACATTTTTTGAAAACACAGAGAACGCAGAGAACACGGAGGATTCTCCTGCAAAAGCTATAATATATTAAACACTCTGGTTACTCTGTACTCTCCGTGCTTTAAGAGAGACAAAACATTCTAATTTTCTTACATGTATATTGATAATTTATGAACAGAATAACCATCTTTGCCATTACACTATTTGCAAGTATAAACACATTTGCACAGTGGACCAAACCTGCTCCACCAGCAATAAGCAATATAAGCATTAACACCAATTGCTACCTCTTCAACAAGGAAGCAAATGCTTTCCTCATTGGTGGTAACGAATGGGGAACGCGTGCAAGCATATCTGAAAAACGCGGTAGCAAGTTCTACATTAACCTGTACTTTAAGGATAACAACTGGGATGGTAACTCATACTATCTCATCAATGACGTTGAGAGCGGAAAACTCAACGGCAGCAAGGGTTATATGTTCATAGATAACCTTGATAGGATATACGTCGATGGCATACCTGGAGAGAACAAGAACATGGGCTTCCAGTTTGTGACAAACGAAGACGGTACATTTAGGATTTCGCTATCGAACAATAACGAGACATTCAATCCAGAGAACTATCCTAACACATACCTCGGAGTAATACCAGAAATAGAGGATGGCAGGGTATATTTCTGCAACCTTGACTCCTTAGTCGGTAAGTACGACCCAGCAAAGTTCCAATCATCATGGTACGTCGTTACGGCTAAGGACTACAAGTCATACACGGATAAGATAGCACAATACGATGCAGCCATAGAACTTGGCAAGACACTTGAGGAGGCAAAAAAGTATGATGGAATAGACGAGGAACTGATGGAGGATGCAACCTTTGCCTATGAACATACTTTTACGAGTATTGACGAGCTAAAAGAGATGAGCGACAGCATCAAGAAGGTCATCAAGAAAATTAAAATCACATTGGCAAATACCGACAATCCTGTGGAGATGCTAAGCATGTACGGTGAAGTGGAGCAGACATTCAGTACCAAGGCTACAACTGGATGGGTTATGGACACCAATGCTGAGAACAAGGGTGCATCAAACGGTAATGCCTCAAAGGATATCGAAAAGACAGGCTACCACCTTGAGAACTGGAACAACGAGGCACTTGGCAACGGTAGCGTATGGGCAAAAATTACAGACATTCCTAACGGAGTGTATAGACTATCAATGCTCGCATTTACTAATGACACACTCACGACGCTTGCCTTTGCAGGCAACGACACTACACGCGTAAGGACGGAGCTTATCGACATAGACAGACCAACAGAGGTGATGGCTATAGTGGATAACAACGAAATCACCTTCGGACTTAGACTTGTGAACTCAAATGCCAACTGGATAGGACTGGACAATGTGAACCTCTACTATCTCGGTACATCATACGAAGCATACAAGATGGTAGCTGACAGCTACATCAACAGAAGCAAGGAATATGTCAGCCTAACAGAGAATGGCAGCTTAACAAACTACAGCAAGGAGCATCTGAAAGAATACAAATCTGTAATAAAGTCTTTGAGCGAGGCAAAGACTACTGAGGATGTAATCAAGTATCTAAATGACTTCAAGACTGTCATAGCGAATCTGGAGAACAGTATCATAGCATACGAGACATACGTGGTACTCTACACCAACGTTGGTATGTGGCTCACGGAACAGATTTACGAGAATGAATCAGTAAAATTCCTCGACCGCTACATCAACGGTACGGATGATTTATTAGGCTTCAACGGCAATGGTAATGCCACATTCATACTCAATAGCCTCGAACTCACATGGGACGAAATGACTGACGAGATAAAGTATCTGCAAAAACTCTATGACGATGCCTACGCCTCAATACTGAAGGAAGGCGACGACTGTACCAAGCTTATCAAGAACCCTAAGTTCATTGAAGAGGGTGGTTGGTTATCAGCAGTAGGACCTAAGTGGCCTGTAGGCAACACAAGCATCTGTCCTGTGGTAGAGGCAAACAACATGATATGCAACGTCTATCAGGAACTCACAAACCTACAGAACGGCCTTTACGAGATAAACGTTCAGGCTGTGTTCCGCCCAGGAAGAGAATACAACGAGGAGAACGCGGCAAAGGCTGATGCAGTCATCTACATCAACTCATTCGAGTCAAAGATACCTTGTGCCGACATCAACAGCGCTGAGGAGGCTTCAGAGGCATTTGCCGAAGGAAAATACAATGTCAAGGCTTACGGTATTGTATCAGACGGTACTCTGCACATAGGCATAAGAAACAACAGCAGACTCGTGGATGGTTGCGTACTCTGGGCTGGCAACGTAAGTCTCAGATACTTCGATAAGACATCCAACGCCATATCTGATGCAATCACATTCATACTCCCATACGCTAAGGATGTCTATGCAGAGTCTATATGCGGAATAGCAGAGAAAGAGGCACTCAACTATGCCATAACCTTTGCACATCAAGAGGACGACCCATACGAAGAATTTGTCAATCTCAAGCAAAGTGTGGATGATGTTATTGCTGGCAACAAGCTATACAAGAAACTTGAGAAGGCAGTGGACATACTTGACAAGGCAATAGATAACAACGAGACCGACGAAGACATCAAGAAGACACTTCGTGAAATAAACTTCAAGGTTTCAAACCTTCTTAGCAAGCATGAACTGACAAATTCGAAGGCAACAGAGGCTCTTGCAAAGATATACGAGTCAATAGTCATTGCCAAGAGATACGGATATGCAGAGGGCACAGAAGAGAATCCTGTGGATTATACAGACCTTATCCTCAACAATAACTTTGACCCAGAGGATGGTAGTCTCGATGAGTGTAACATCAACGGATGGAACACAACAGCAATGAACGGATATAAGGAGAACACTGTTTCGTACAACCGTGCAGAGTATGAACTCAACCAGACTATATACGGACTGAAGAAAGGTACGTATAAGCTTACCGTTCATGGCTACTATCGTGCTGGTTATGCCAACGAGGACGAGATGAACCTGAAGAAGGACTCTGTAGATTCACACCTCGCAACGTTGTATGTTGAGACACCTACAAAGAAATACTCCAAGCCATTGCTTTTGCTCACAGAGGGAGCAAGCGATACTCAGGAGTGTGAAACTGGATGTTTCACCACATCTGAAGGTAAGTATGTACCTACAAGTACATCAAGTTCGGTGATATACTTCAACAAGGGATATTATCTTAACGAGATAACATTTGAGCTTTCTGAACTTGGTGCAGTAAGGATTGGTATCTCAAAGAAAGGTATCATTGCCAACGACTACAGCGTCATCGGACAGTGGAAACTATGGAACTTAGGATTAGTCCACGAAGACGTAGGCATAAACGATGCTGAAACAATTTCTGATAATACCATATCAGGTGTTTATACCATTGACGGTATGCGCCTTTCTGAACCAAGGAATGGTATCAACATCGTCAGGATGAGTGACGGAACGGTTAAGAAAATTCAGAATTAAGAATTCAAAATTCATAATTAAAAAAAGAGTTACGATAAATCCATGAACTATCGGTCGGTAAAGAATCTATTGTCTTCCGTGACAGAAGAGAGTGAGGCAACAGCCATCACCTTTCTTCTGTTTGAGAAGCTGGCAGGAATGGATAAGATGAAGGTCCTGATGGGTGACGAAATACCCAAGGAGACTGAAATCGAATCATGGAAGCTGCCA
>JAGCWG010000100.1 GCA_017961965.1 Bacteroidaceae bacterium
CAAGGATTGTCTTACCTGGGAGGATTTCAGAAGCCATAGCTGCTGAGTGAGTCATACCTGAACATCCGATAGTCTCAACGAGACACTCCTCGATAACGCCTTCCTTTACATTGAGAGTGAGCTTACATGCACCCTGCTGAGGAGCACACCATCCCACACCGTGAGTAAGACCGCTAATGTCCTTGATTTCCTTTGCCTGTACCCACTTTCCCTCTTCAGGGATTGGAGCTGGTCCATGGTTAGGGCCTTTGGCTACGCAGCACATTTCCTGTACTTCTTTAGAATAAACCATAGTGTTTAAAGTTTTTTATTAATTAATAAAAATTGTATAAGTGTCAATTTCTTGTACTTCGGACAGGCTTTCTGCCTCCCGAACAGATGCAAAGATAGTTTTTTTTGCGGTATGAGCGGGCAGAAGATAGGATTATTTTTGAAAAAATTTGTTTTTGTACCTTCTCACAACCTTTTTACCGCACGTTTTTAAACTTCACATCTCATTTTGCTCCTTCTCCCACCTCTTATTAGGTCGAAGAAAAAGGAAAGCAGTCAGCCTATAAGCCGGGTTCTGTAGTTCCCGAAGGAACCGTCTGTCATTTATCCAGTCCATAGGTCACCCTATGGCTCAAGCGTTCTACCCTCTACCGAACTGTCGGGCGGGCACCCTGATGGCGGTAGTTTACATGAACTTGCAACTCCCAAGATGTACAGCCGATGTGTCGCCACACCGCTGGTGGGCTCTTACCCCACCTTCTCACCCTTACCTTGCGGCGGTTGTTTTCTTCTACATTACTCAACCCTTGCGGACTGCTTGTAAATTAGCAAGTGGGACTCCCTGTGTTGCCCGGACTTTCCTCTCGCACACCCATAGAGATGTGCCAGCGACAGACCGTCCGACTGCTTTCCAACGTGCAAAGGTAGCATTAAAAATTGAAGAATTCAGCAGAAAAACAATTTTTTTTCTCTAAAAAATCATTTTTTCATCTTTACCGTTTTTGCATATTGTTTGCAAACACAAACAAAACAGTGGCTCAAAAACGCTTTGGCTTTAAGTTTGTCCACAGATGTTGTTTCTTAATCGTCTTTTTTGTTCTTTCTGATGCATTCCCCATATCTTTCTGCTTATTTTTTTTGGTGATTCCAAATTAAGAATTTAATTTTGCACCATATCAAATCGGATGGTGCCAGTTGGCAGGCACGTGTACTCCACATATCGTAGGTTCGAATCCTACCCGACTGGTTACCTTAATCTCCGAGGTTTCGTCTCGGAGATTTTTTGTTTTAGAGCGTCACGAAATGGCAAAACGACACATTCCCATTTTTTTTTGACATTTTGCTTGCTGACGCAAGGAAAACGGTGGCATTTTGTCATGCGAAGACTTGCGGAAAAATTAGGGAGGGTTGACGAACCATTAACGAAGGATTGAGGAAGGGTCAGCCTGTAACGCAAAGTAGGCATAATGGCGTTTTTAGTATCAAAAAGTCAAGGACAAGCCACTGAATAAGTTCCTAGATGGGCGAGGAAAGTCAAAGATAAAGATGAGACTATTATGAGACTCACATGAGACTAAGATGAGACTTTCACACGACCATAGTAAGAGAAACAAAAGAGAAACGTAAGAGACAAGTAAGGGGAAGACATAATGGATGTTTTATCACTTGCCATGAATCAATCCATGTGTACGAACACTCCTTTTTTGTTATTTATCACCTATAAAATACGATTTATTTTTCATTTGCTTTGCAAGTCCACTTTTTTTGCTTAAATTTGCACGCATAAGAGTCATTCGACAAGCACTCTGAACATGACATTAAAGTATTTCGACATCTAAATTTAACAAATTCAAAATGGAAAGAGACGAAAAGATTTTCTCACTCATCGAGAAAGAGCATCAGCGTCAGCTCAAGGGTATTGAATTGATCGCATCCGAGAACTTCGTGAGCGATCAGGTAATGGAAGCAATGGGATCATACTGCACTAACAAGTATGCTGAGGGCTATCCTGGTCACCGTTACTACGGAGGTTGTCAGGTAGTGGATGAAATCGAGCAGCTTGCTATCGACCGTGCTTGTCAACTCTTTGGTGCAGAGTACGCAAATGTACAGCCACACTCAGGTGCTCAGGCTAACGCTGCTGTACTTCTCGCTGTTCTCCAGCCAGGAGATTGTTTTATGGGACTCAATCTTGACCATGGTGGCCACCTTTCACACGGTTCACTCGTCAACACATCTGGTATCCTCTACCGTCCAATAGGCTACAACCTCAACAAGGAGACAGGTCGTGTGGATTACGACGAGATGGAGCGCCTTGCCAAGGAGAACAAGCCAAAGCTCATCATCGGTGGTGGTTCAGCTTACAGCCGTGAGTGGGATTATGCCCGTATGCGCAAGATTGCAGACGAGGTAGGTGCTCTCCTCATGATTGACAGGGCTCACCCAGCTGGTCTTATCGCAGCAGGTCTCCTCGACAACCCAGTTAAGTACGCACACATCGTAACAACAACTACACATAAGACTCTTCGTGGTCCTCGTGGTGGTCTCATCCTCCTCGGCAAGGACTTCGACAACCCATGGGGCTACAAGACTCCAAAGGGCGTTGTAAAGAAGATGTCACAGCTCCTCAACTCAGCCGTATTCCCTGGTCAGCAGGGCGGTCCACTTGAGCACGTAATCGCAGCAAAGGCAGTTGCCTTCGGCGAGTGCTTGAAGCCAGAGTGGAAGGAGTACGCAAAGCAGGTACAGAAGAATGCCAAGGTTCTTGCTGACGAGCTTATCAAGCGTGGATTCACTATCGTATCAGGCGGTACAGACAACCACTCTATGCTCGTTGACCTCCGTTCTAAGTACCCAGACCTCACAGGTAAGGTAGCTGAGAACGCTCTCGTGTCTGCCGACATCACAATCAACAAGAACATGGTGCCATTCGACACTCGTAGCGCATTCCAGACATCAGGTTTCCGTCTCGGAACTCCAGCCATCACAACACGTGGTGCAAAGGAAGACCTCATGATCAAGATTGCAGCATGGATTGAGGAGGTTCTCAACGCTCCAGAGGACGAGGCAGTAATTGCCAAGGTTCGTGGTGAGGTTAATGAGACTATGAAGAGCTATCCACTCTTTGCGTGGTAAAAAGCTTTTAAGTTTTTTGAGTTTGTAGGTTCTTAAGTTTGTAAGTTTTTATGTTCTTGAGTTTATAAGTTCTTATGCTAAAGAATTAAACTTGGACAAGAAAACTGCGAAAACTAAAAACTGCGAAAACTAAAAAACTCAAAAACTCATAAACATAAAAACTAAAGTTTTGATGAAACAGCCTTTATTAGGACTTACAATTGCTGAGCTGCAGGAAATAACCCTGCAGCTCGGTATGCCTAAATTCACAGCCAAACAGATAGCTGAGTGGATTTATGGCAAGCATGCAAGAAGTATAGACGAAATGACAAACATCTCAAAGAAATACCGTGAGATGTTGAATGAGTCATATACTATTGGATGTTCTGAGCCAGTAGAGGCTATGCGAAGTATAGACGGTACGGTGAAGTTCCTCTTCCAGACATTGGAAGGGAACTTCATCGAAACTGTTTATATACCAGACGGCGACAGAGCCACTCTCTGCGTCTCTTGTCAGGTTGGTTGCAAGATGAACTGCCTGTTCTGCCAAACTGGTAAACAAGGATTTGCAGCACAGCTGACAACAACTGATATTCTCAACCAGATATACTCGGTAGAGAAGTGGGACACGCTCACCAACGTGGTCTATATGGGTCAGGGCGAACCTTTCGACAACCTTGACAACGTGATGAAATCTCTTGAGATTCTCACAGCCGACTACGGATGGGCATGGAGCCCTAAACGCATAACAGTCTCAACGGTGGGACTGAAGAAAAACCTTCGCCGTTACCTCGATGAGAGCGAGTGTCACCTTGCCGTGAGTCTTCACTCCCCTATCCACGAGCAACGCCTGCAACTCATGCCAGCTGAGAAACAGTTTGCCATAGCCGACATAGTTGACTTGCTCAAGGAATACGACTGGAGTCACCAACGACGCATCACCTTCGAATACATTCTCTTCGGAGGAATAAACGACACCCCACTCCACAGCAAGGAACTTGCCAAGCTCCTCAAAGGACTCGATTGCCGAGTGAACCTCATCCGCTGGCACAAGATTCCGGGTGTAGAACTCAACGAGGTGGAAGAAAGTCAGATGATAAATTTCAGAGACTACCTAAATAACCACGGCATCACGTGCACCATCCGCGCCTCACGCGGTCAGGACATATATGCTGCCTGTGGACTTCTAAGTACAAAAAAACAAATGGAAAACAAATGAGATACAAGATTTTAGCAATACTCGCAGTTGTGCTCCTTGCAACAGCATCATGCACACGAAGAGGACACCGTAGAGGCAGCCTCCTCACACCATCATCAAGTGGTAACCCTTACGAAGTAATGGTCGTGGCAGACGACAGCGTCTGGAACGGCTATGTAGGTAGTTCAATCCAGCGTGTACTCGATGCACCACTACGAGGACTCCCACAAGACGAGGAAATGTTCCATCGTAGCCACATATCTCATGCACACTACGACAAGATAACAAACCTCTTCCGCAACATCATCCTTATCAATATAGACAAGGAACACACCGTACCTAAGATAAGACTGGAGCGTGATGTACACTCTACTCCACAGCTCATCATCAAGATAACTGGCCCTAACCAGCGTGAGGTGTCCATGCACATCACAGAGCACACCAAAGCCATTCAGGACCTCATAACCGTAGAGGAAATCAACCGTCAGGCTTACGACCTCTACTACAGCCACAACATCAAGTTTGAGAAGAAGGTAAAGGAGAAGTTCGGCTGCACTATGTACATTCCTACCGACATCAAGAAGATTATTGAAGGTGAGGATTTCATCTGGGCAACCAACGGAACCGTAACAGGCATACAGAATATCGTCATCTACTCTCTCCCATACGTATCAGAGCGTATGTTCACCAAACGTCCATATATGGCTCTGCGTGACACGATTATGAAGCGCAATCTTCCAGGAGAACAGCCAGGAATGTACATGGAGACAAACCATGACTTTGTGTGGACAAAGAACATCAGGGTTCAGGGCGACTTTGCCTTTGAGGCACGCGGTCTCTGGCAGATGCACAACGATGCTATGGGTGGTCCTTTCGTAAGCCATTCACGAGTTGACACAATCAACAACCGTGTAATCGTGGTAGAAGGATTCGTTTATGCCCCAGAGAAGATGAAGCGTACTATGCTCCGTCGTCTTGAAGCAGCACTCTATACCCTCGAATTGCCATCAGGCGAAGAGGATAAAGAGAATGAAGAAAAAGAAGAAAAATAAAATCAGAATAAAAACATAAAAAACAATACAATAGTGGAAAAGATTAAAGTAGGTATAACTCAAGGAGACATTAACGGTGTAGGCTATGAGGTAATCCTCAAGTGCTTTGCAGACGAAGAAATGTACGACCTCTGCACACCTGTTGTTTACGGTTCTCCGAAGGTAGCCACATTTCATAAAAAAATACTCAACAATCAGACAAACTTCCTGGTTCGCAACTCTGTAAATGATGTTCATGACCGCAATCTCAACCTCATCAACTGCTTTGGTGAGGAAGAACTAAAGGTAGATTTCGGTACACCAAGCGAAGATAGTGGCAGAGCCGCATTCATGGCACTCAATCAGGCTGTCAATGACCTCATCGAAGGCAAGATTGACGTACTCGTTACTGCCCCACTCACAAACAACACCATCAAGGGCAAGGAATCAATGTTCCCTGGACATTCAGCATTCCTTGAGAAGCGTGTAGGCGGTGACAGCAAGTCGCTCGCTATATTCATTCATCAGAATCTGCGTGTTGCACTCGCAACAACAAACATACCTGTAAGCGAAGTGCCAAAGCACATCACCAAGGAACTTCTCACAGAGAAACTCATATCACTCAACAATACACTCAAGCGTGACTTCTATATTGACGGTCCACGTATCGCTGTATTGTCACTCAATCCAAAGGGTTCGGATGACAAGGAGGAACAGGAAATCATCATTCCTACCATCAAGGACCTCTTTGACAATAAAGGTGTACGTTGTTTCGGCCCATACTCTGCAAACGAATTCTTCGGTTCTGACAACCACACACACTTCGATGCAGTACTTGCCATGTACCTTGATCAGGGCATAGCACCATTCAATGCCATCTCTATGGGCGAAGGACTCATCTACACAGCAGGTCTTCCTGTTGTGCGTACAGCACCTGTTCACGGTCCACAGTACGCCATTGCAGGAAAGGGAACGGCAGACGAGACATCACTCCGTCAGGCAATCTTCACAGGTATCGACGCTTACCGCAATCGTGAACGCTACGACAAGGCTCACGCCAACCCACTCAAGCGTCAGTATTACGAGAAGCGTGACGATAGCGACAAGTTGAAGCTTGACCAGACAACAGAGAGCGAGACTTTGTAAGTTTATGAGTAATAAACTAAGAAACATATTCTTTGCCATAGGCTTAATTGCCATTGTGGTGATGATATTCACGTTCGACGTAAGTTTTGCACAACTATGGAAGGACATCTGTCATGCAGGCTACTGGCTTGTAGCCATGCTTGCACTCTGGGGCATATTGTATCTGATGAATGCCCTTACGTGGTTGGTCATACTCAAGGGAAGCGGAGAATGTAATATTTCTTTTCTCAAGCTCACAAAGATAACAATCACGGGATTTGCACTTAACTATGCCACTCCTGTAGGACTACTCGGAGGCGAGCCATACAAGATAATGGAGATAAAGCCATACGTTGGCGTACAACGTGCATCTTCGTCCGTACTCTTGTTTGCGATGATGCACATCTTCAGCCATTTCTGGTTTTGGGTGACAAGCATCGTGGTTTACGTAATCCTTGCCCTTCTCGGTTATCTTGAATTAGGAGCAGGTATGGGTATCGTCCTCGGACTCATGGCACTCTTCTGCTTTGGCGGTATATATCTGTTCATCAGAGGATACAAGAAAGGAATGGTTGTCAAGCTCATTGGCATTGTGGCACATATTCCTGGATTGAAGCGTAAAGCTGCTGAGTTTAAGGAAAAGCAGAGAGAGACACTTGAAAAGATTGACATTCAAATATCCGAGTTGCAGAGCCAGAACAAGCGTAGTTTCTATTGCTCGTTTTTCCTCGAATATTTTGGACGCATCTTCCAGTCGTTCGAAATTATGTTTATGCTTATCCTCTTCAACGCAGGAAAGGCTGACTTCATCACATTCCTCTACTCATTCCTCATACTCGCATTCACGTCCCTGTTTGCAAACCTGCTATTCTTCTTCCCTCTTCAGCTTGGAGGACGTGAAGGAGGATTTGCACTCTCAACAGCACAGATGGGAATGACCAATGATATAGGTCTGTTTGTAAGCATGATGTGTCGAGTA
>JAGCWG010000012.1 GCA_017961965.1 Bacteroidaceae bacterium
AGAATTGAGTTATAACAAAGGCATCACCGAAGAATATTTATACAAATATGATTGGGTATTCCAATGGATATTGAATGACGGCAAGTAGTTGCTCGAAGTATAGAATAACGACATAGAAAGATGGTGTGTCAAATGCTTTTTGATGCACCATCTTTGTTCGTATTTACACCCTTCTTACTTCCTGTTATGCATATCTCTGCCTATGTTTTAGAAAGATTTTGAGTGATTCCTGCCTATGTTTTAGAAGAAAAATCACTGTTTTCTGCCTATGTTTTAGAAAGATTTCGGGTGATTTCTGCCTATGGTTTAGAAAAAACACTTACCTTTGCAACTGTATTTTAATTATTTAGTAAGATGTATAGTCGATTACTATTAAATGACCTAAATAAGTGGAGGAACAATCCTGAGCACAAGCCTCTTGTACTTAGGGGGGCACGTCAGGTCGGAAAGACTACTTTGGTAAACGAATTTGTCACAGAATAATGTAACCCTCTTATCAGTCTCTTATAGGTTCGCTGAAAATCTGCTACTTGTCTGCAAAATAGCAGAGGAACAGCGGACTTACATCGGAGTCACATAAGACTCACTGCCTTGGATGGGCAGACAAAAAAGCAGCATCCCTTAAAAATTTGAAAAAGATAAACGCTTTTTATTGCAAATAAATCATATTATATCTATCTTTGTCACATCAAAAAAACGACTCGTCGTTTTAACATAATTTGCATTATGCAACGACTAAAACTAATTAACATTTTTTATTTCTAAATTCCATTTATCATGAACAAAAAAGAGTACAAAAATCCGACAACGAAGCTTGTCAAATTACGTCATCAATGTCACCTTTTGGCAGGTTCTGGTAGCGATTTGTATAATCAAGGTGAAGGACAGGGAGGTCGCGAGGATTGATTAACACTATGTTTAATCGTTTGCCACTCGGCTTTCCCGAAGGGTAACTCTTGGCTTGCCCAAGAATCCTAAGGAATCCAGACATAAGGAGGGCAGCACTCCCCGCTACGGCGGACGGATGCTGCCCTCCATTTTTCGTTAAGCCTAATACACATTATGTACCGACTAAAACCATAGGAATTGTACATACTCTCACCAGAAGGTGATAATATATTACTCGACATTCCTGCATATTCTCTGAACATCATAAGAGTAAAAGGAAAAAAATAAATATAGGTACAAACGAATGTAAACATAATACTTACGGGTCATAAACACCATGTTTATGACCCGTAAACTATATGTATATGTCTGCAATGTGACATACTTATTATATTACAGAGAGAACTTGTGCACACGTACTAATTGTTAACGTTCCCTCAGGAGAGAAAGAATCTCGTCCTTGCCCATAGTGTGGTTCATGTCGCTTCCTTCGAGGAGAGCATCGGCAAGTGACTTTTTCGTCTGGTGCAACTCGATAATCTTATCCTCAATAGTGTCGGATGCTATGATACGATATATCGTGACAGGCTTGTCTTGACCAATACGGTATGCACGGTCGGAAGCCTGATCTTCGATGGCAGGATTCCACCAAGGGTCAAGATGGATAACATAGTCCGCTGCTGTGAGGTTAAGTCCTGTTCCTCCAGCCTTAAGGGATATGAGGAACAATGGCATAGTACCTTTCTGAAACGAATCAACAAGCTTCATACGCTCTGATGGAGGTGTACCACCATCAAGATAGTTGTACTCTATTCCACGTTTGTCGAGTTCTTCCTTTACCAATGCAAGGTGCGAAGTGAACTGACTGAACACCAGTGCACGATGATGGTTTACATGTAGTTCGTCGACCAATTTGAGGAAAGCTTCCATCTTTGATGAAGCAATGGCTTTGGCTTCCTTCTTTGGCAATACAAGTGCCGCATTGCATGCAACCTGACGAAGTCGTGTGAGTTCTGCCAATGCCTGTATAGGTGTTGTGGAGCCTTCTTCCAGATTTGTTATTGCATCCTGACGGAACTTGTCATATATCGCACGTTCCTCCTGTGAAAGTTCAACCTTGATGGTTATCTCTGTCTTCTCTGGTAACTCGTCAAGTACTTCGCTCTTTGTACGGCGAAGTATGAACGGAGACAATATTCTCTTTAGTAGTCTTTGACGTTCTTTGTCCTGTTCATGCTCAATAGGATTGATGAACTGCTGATTAAACTGTGTATAGCTTGGTAGAAGTCCTGGTGTTGCAAACTGGAACAGATTCCATATCTCACCAAGATGATTCTGAAGAGGAGTACCTGTGAGCAGGAGTCGGAACTTACCCTTCAGCTGCATGGCAACCTTGGATGTCTTGGTATCCTTATTCTTTATGTTGTGTGCCTCGTCAAGCACAATGATGTTCCATTCCTTATCAGCAAGTATGTCTTCTTCTGTAGGAAGCAGTCCGTATGTGGCAAGCACTATATCCTGTGCTCCTGCCTTGTCTATGGCAGCCTTACGGTCTGGCTCGTTACGAAGGATAATCACATTGAGCGATGGAGCAAAACGATTTAACTCGTTGCGCCAGTTGATGAGTACGGATGTTGGCACTATGACGAGTGATGCACCTTTGTCGGCATGTGAGAGGAGAAGCGTTATGGTCTGAAGCGTCTTACCAAGTCCCATATCGTCTGCAAGACAAGCACCTGCTCCCCAGTGTGCAAGTCGGCTGAGCCATCGGTAACCGTCCTTCTGATAGTCACGCAAGTCAGCCTGTATATTCTTAGGGATGGTAATCTTCATGCTGTCTGCCTCCTCTATGTTCCTGACAAAATCATTGAACCTGTCGTCAGCCTCAACTTCAACGCCAAGACTCTTAAGGTCCTGAATGAATGAGCCATTGAACATAGCCACCTTCAGATGCTTACGTTCACTCTGCATCACATGGCTGATGGAAGCAAGCTGTTTTTTCAACTGCTGGCTTACAGCTACATACTCATCATCATTCAGTTGTATGAAGTTGCCCTTTGCCTCACGTATTCTCAGCAAAAGGTCATTTATCTTGAGCGATGTGTTTGCATCAATCTTTACCTCACCGTCACATTCAAACCAGTTGTTTATACCTTTGACAGACATACGCAAAGATGAAGCGGAAATCATTGGATGCAGTACCTTGAACTTTGCACCTTCTGGCCATTCAACGAAACACTCATCTTGATGCTGACGCAGAATGTCAAGCATCTCAAGGCATGACACCACTGGCAGATGCCATCCTCCCTCATCAAGATATTCGTTAAGCGACTCAGTCCATGTCATGACCTCATCAAGGTTCTTCTTCTCCTTGTGTAAATCACGTTCTATCTGCGTAGCCTTTCCATTTATGGTTGTAGCAATATATTCGAGTCCCTTGCCCGGAGTACAATAAGGAGGATTACCGGCAACAGGTTTA
>JAGCWG010000101.1 GCA_017961965.1 Bacteroidaceae bacterium
GCCACCTCTCCAAAACTGGGTATGTTATGATTTTATTTGTGCCCACGACAAGACTCGAACTTGCACGTCTTTCAACACTCGCACCTGAAACGAGCGCGTCTACCATTCCGCCACATGGGCCTTGCGTGAATCACACTTCTTACAAAAGAAGATTGAGCGGAAAACGAGACTCGAACTCGCGACCCCAACCTTGGCAAGGTTGTGCTCTACCAACTGAGCTATTTCCGCATTTATTATCAGTTATTTTAGTAACCTCTATGCTTCCTTTTCGTTAGCGAGTGCAAAGGTAGAACTTTTTCATATTCCCACCAACAAAAACGGAGGGAAATTTACTCAAGACCGTAAATTTTCCTCCGTTTTAGGAATATTGCTCATTCAATGCGAACTATCGTACATTTTATCATTATCTCAAGCGATCCAAAGAACGGACAAGCGCCTCATCCTTACGGATTGCAATGATCGCCAAAATATTCAGGATAATGCTGAAAACTGGCAATACAGAGAGGAAAGAGAAGTGGAATTCTGGTATCTGGCCTACCACAACCTCTGCCAATGTCGCATCATACTTGAAAAAGAAAAGTGCGAAACACAACACGTAACCGATAAGTAAGATTGTACTTATGATAGTAAGCCTCAACTGGCGCATACGCTTACGAAAAAGCATAATACTAACAAGAGTAAGGAACATCACAAGGATAAGAAATATGCCCAAGCAGAAAGGTCCCCAGCTCTCATATGAAGAGTATGCCCCGAAAGTAGAGAAAGTAAAGTTTGAGAACGAAGCTACAGTCTCCCCCTCAAAAGTCCACTCGCCCATTGTACTCACCACACCAACGAATGAGAAGATGAGAACAAGGGCGAGGTACACTGTTTGTATTCGCTGTATCATAACAACTCTTATGCCATTTTTTCTGACTGCTCCTTAGCAGGGTTGCGATAATACACCTTATCATCTACGAACTCCTGAGTTGCGATAAGCGTTGGCTTTGGAAGGCGCTCATAGTATTTTGAAATCTGAATCTGCTCCTCATTCTCGAACACTTCTTCAAGGCTGTCATTAGAAGTACCGAACTCCTGAAGTTTCTTAGAAAGTTCTTCCTTCATGGCAGCAGCAACCTGTGCAGAACGCTTTCCAATGATAGCAACACTCTCATAGATGTTGTTTGTATCACGACACAAGTCCATGATGTCTCGTGTAACTGTTGTTGTAGGTGCATTTGTTTTCTTAAAATCCATAATCGATATTATATTAATTTTGTTTCGTTCTTTTTAACAATAATAGAAAAACTTGAGGAAATATCTAATTATTCCGTGCGTTCAACTACTAATTTTGAATAATTGATTCTTTACTTATCAAGAATTGCTCTTCACCTTTGCATTAGCATGCTTGAAGATATTGTTTGCCTCCTTGATGTACTTGCTGTCAGGAAACTCATTCTTGAAGCCGTAGTATTCATCAATTGTCTGGCGATAACGCTCATCTGCCTTCTCCTCCACACTCTGCGAAGCAAGCTCGTATCTTGCACGAAGAACCATCATGCTCAGTTCCTCACGAAGGTTTGTGTAAGGATAAGCCCTGAGAGCATTCTCTGCCGTGATGATACAAGCCTCATAGTTGCTACCACCATTATAGCAGTTACCAGTATAGTTACCAAGATTGTAGTAAAGCTTAGCTGCGTCATATTCTTTCTGCACGAGACGGTCCTGAAGCTGGAAAATCATGTCGTTCACATCCTCACGAAGAGTGGAGTAAGGATAGAAATCGAGGAACTCCTGAAGCTTAGTGATGGCAGAATATGTAGGCGACTGATCAAGACGTGAATCCGGTGACTGAAGGAAATTGCCCCTTGCGCTATAGAAACGAGCAAGTTCGGCATACTCCCCCTTTGGATAAGTCTTCACATAACGGTCAAGGAAGAGTGATGCCGTCTCATAGTCATTGAGATTATAGTAACACATACTGAGCATATACAATGCTTCCTCTGCTCTGTCCGAGCCTTTGAAAGGCATATATACTTCCTCCAAGAGTTGATAAGCCTTTGTGTATTTTCCTGCCGCAAAGAATTCCTTTGCTGCCTCATATTTATAATCATAGTCTTGGGTCTTAAGCAACTGATTATACGAGCTGCAACCTCCCAAGGTCAGCGACAAAAACAATATGTAACCTATATACTTTTTCATTATTCTTTAAAATATTGTGCAAAGTTACGCAATCATTACGAGAATGTCAACACATGAAAATTAAAATTCACATCTTATAACTAAAAAATGTCATTTTTTAGGAGAAGTTAAGTAAATATACGTTAATTTTGCACCATGAATTTTGAATTAACATCACAATATGAGCCGACTGGCGACCAACCAGAAGCAATAAAGCAACTGACAGAGGGCGTACTTGAAGGGACACCAGCTCAAGTACTTCTTGGTGTGACAGGTTCAGGTAAGACATTCACCATTGCAAACGTAATCAAGAATGTAAACAAACCCACACTCATTCTCAGCCACAACAAGACACTTGCGCACCAACTCTATACGGAGATGAAGAATTTCTTCCCTAACAACGCCGTTGAGTACTATGTAAGTTACTATGATTATTACCAGCCAGAGGCATATATTCCATCCACAGACACTTACATTGAGAAAGACCTTCAAATTAACGAGGAGGTTGACCGTCTCCGCCTTGCCGCCACTTCCGCCCTGCTCTCAGGTCGTAGTGACGTAATAGTCGTTTCATCCGTATCATGCATCTATGGTATGGGTAGCCCTATGGATTTCTGCGAGAACATCACAGATATAAAGGTTGGCCAAGCTCTCGACATGAATGTTTTTCTTCGTCGTCTTGTTGATAGTCTCTATGTACGTAACGACATAGAACTTACCCGAGGACATTTCAGAGTAAGAGGAGAGGTTATCGACATCTATCTTGCTTATGACGAGAAGATTGTACGCATCAGTTTTGCTTGGGACGAGATTGAGAGCATACAGGAGATTGACCCAGTAACAGGCAGCGTCATCTGTTCCATAAACGACTACAAGATCTATCCTGCCAATCTTTTCATGACATCAAAGGAGAAAACATTGACAGCCATACAGATGATAGAGGATGACCTGCACGAACGCCTTCAGTATTACGAAGAGATAGGCGATGTGGCAAAGGCACAACTACTTGAAATGCGAGTCACCAACGACCTCGAAATGATTCGCGAGCTCGGACATTGTTCTGGCATAGAGAATTATTCACGCTATTTTGATGGTAGAAAGGCAGGAGAACGCCCATACTGCCTTCTCGACTTCTTCCCAAAAGATTTTCTTCTCGTCATAGACGAGAGTCATGAGTCAATCCCACAGATTCGTGCCATGTACGGAGGTGACCGTAAACGAAAGACCACACTGGTGGAATACGGCTACCGACTTCCAGCTGCTCTCGACAACCGCCCTCTACAATTTGACGAGTTCGAGGAACTGACAAATCAGACTATATACGTAAGTGCCACACCAGCTCAGTACGAACTCGAAAGAGCAGAAGGAATCATCGTTGAGCAACTCATCCGCCCAACAGGTCTCCTCGACCCAAAGATTGAGGTACGACCAACAACGAATCAAGTGGATGACCTCATGGAAGAAATACGCATCCGCATAGAGAACAACGAACGTGTGCTTGTCACCACCCTCACAAAGAGAATGGCAGAGGAACTGTCCGACTACCTTCTCAGCAACGAAGTGAAATGTAGCTACATACACAGTGACATCGACACATTCGAGCGAGTGGATATCCTTGACAAACTACGAGCAGGAGTGTTTGACGTTGTAGTAGGTGTCAATCTCCTTCGTGAGGGTCTCGACCTCCCTGAGGTATCACTTGTTGCCATCCTCGATGCTGACAAGGAAGGCTTCTTGCGTAGCCACCGAGCCTTGACACAGACAGTAGGACGTGCGGCACGTAACGTGAACGGCATGGCTATTCTATACGGAGACAAGATTACGGAGAGTATGCGTCTCACCATTGACGAGACTAACCGTCGAAGAGCCAAGCAGAC
>JAGCWG010000102.1 GCA_017961965.1 Bacteroidaceae bacterium
AAAAAAACTGCATTTTACGTCTATATTAAAGAAAAAAGTAATAAGGATAGTTGTTGAACAATTAATAATTAACAATTAATAATTAACATGCAAGTTCGCTGAACGCGGAAATGAGCGAGGGAGTAACCATTACTCATTCCTAATTCCTCATTCCTCATTGAACGCGATTCTTCATTCCTAATTCCTCATTCCTAATTCCTTCACCACCCAGTCGCCCACATCTGCTTTGTTGCCGAGTTTTCGGAACTCCTCCACCATATCGGAGATGATGAAGGTGGCAAGGTCACGCATAGTGTCGAGTTTCTCACGCCATTCGTCCACGGCATCACAGTCGGGCATGACAAGCACCTTGCGACCACGGAGACACTGGAGGCGGTCACGGGTGAGCATCCCCTTGTTGCCTGTTGCTACCCACACGTGTTCTGGCCACATACAAGCACCAAGGACAGCGTTCTTGGGACTCTCCACAAGGATGATGGTGGAGGAAGGAAAACGTGAAATAAGATGCTCACCGAAGTAACAGTTTACGTCGTGAGTGCCACTGACACCCTTATGCGTCTCAAGGTACTTGCGCCCATACCACCATGCACCGCCCCTGTCCTTGTGGAAGAACGTGTCGGAGAACACGTTTGTGTCGTAGTGCTGTATCTTTATGTTATGCACCCTCAGGTCTTTGTCAATGATGGGAAACATGGTGTCGTCCACACCAAAGCTACCTATGCCGTACATCTCCGTCACATACTGCACAGTTTCGGCGTTGAACAGATGACGCAAGCACTTGCAAAAGCTGTTATCAACGCTCATGTGCTTTGCAACATATTCCAGTGTAAAGGCATAGACCGTATCATTAGTATCCTTCGTGCATTTTGCGGAACAGGAACACCCAGACACGGCTCTATCAATGATTGCCTGAAGGGATTGAGCTTTTGTGGTACGCTTGGGTGTTTTCTGTCGGTTTGTCTGTCCCTTCGTGGCAGGTGTCTCCACCCACTCACGCCCTACGCCAAACTGGTTGTATAGCCATTCGCATGCTTCTCGGAACTCCACATTTCTCACAGCCTTTACAAGGTTGATGATGCCATGATAAGCACCACAGGCATAGCATTTGACATGATGCTCGTATATGACCATCGAAGGGTGATGGTCATCGTGGAAAGGACAGAGGATAACCTTATTCCTTCCGCTGTTCCTGACTGTGTAGCCAAGTCTTTCAACTACCTCCAGCATAGGAAGCATGGCTATTTCTTTTGTGTCGTAGTGTGGCATTTTTAATTAAAAATTAAAAATTAATATTTGACTATCGAAGGTGCGCGTCTGACTAACTTCTCCCTCCCCTTGAAAGGCGAATAAGGGCGCAGAAGAGAGACTAAATGTCTCTCTGTCCCGAAATGAGGGGAGAGCAGTGCCCTGCTCGACGGAGGCGAATAAGGGCGCAGAAGAGAGACTGAATGTCTCTCTGTCCCGAAATGAGGGAAGAGCAGTGCCCTGCTCGACGGAGGAAGGGGCTGGGGAGGGGGTCCGTTTATTCATAGTTCAAAATCTTGACATTGTAATAATCCGTATGATTATATTCAGTCCTCTTCGCTCCAAATGTTTCAAGGTTTTCACGGAAGTTCCTTTTCAACATCTTAGTCGATATGCCCTCGCTATTGCAATAAAGAACATAGTTGGCATAAAGATCCTTTAGCTTCGTAGGTGTATAATCGTCTATTTCACAATTCTCTGTCAGGTACATGAGAGCCGAGTTAGTACGCTTCTGATACTCCGCCAAGGCAGAATTACAGGCTGGACTGTTCGTGAAAGCCTTTGTCATCGTCAGGCGTTTGAGTCCTTCCAGCACCCAGTTCATGATGCCTGGCAGTTCGTCGCACAATTTACGGACGAGGTTGATGTCCTGTTCATCTTCGGGAATGGTCACCTTGAAAGGGAACAGAAGCCAGCGACGGAAATAACCGAACGTACGTTCAGTTGGTGGCAACTGATTGAATGATGTTATCAGCTTAGCATAATCGTAGATGACGTAAGAGCCGACATACAGCTTACGCACGTTGACAGGCTCACCGCTGACCAGCTGTTTCAGCGTAGCAGTGTCTATATTCTTGCTGCTCTCTGGCGATATGTTCACGAGCTTACCTTCGAGGTGCGTGCGCTTCTCGTCATCCGTGGTAGCTGATGACAGGCTCACGTGACTCACGTTCTCCTTGCCGATGATATGTTCAATGACATCCATCGTGACCGACTTACCGTTGCAACCAGTACCGTATAAGACAGCCATCTTCTCCAGTTTCATGTTCTTGGTAAAGCAGTAGCCGATGTACTCGGCGAGCAGCATCTGCATCTCCGTTTCGGGCATGACGCGGGCGAGGAACGTGTGCCACATCGGGCTGTCAGCGTTGGGGTCGTAGGCGTAATGGAGGACATAGGTGAAGAAATCGTCCGCACGGTGTTCGCGGAAGTCTATCTTGCCCTCGTCGTGTATCTCAAGCGTTCCGTTCAGCATGTTTATCCACACCTCTCCTTGTGGCACTCTGTTATGGCGATAGTGAGAGCGACGGAATGCAAACTGCTCAATCAGCGGATTCATGAAATCCGGGTCACCGCACAGACAGTCCATCAGCCCCATTTTTCGGCAGCAGTCACGAACGAAGTCGATGAGTTGCTGATACACTATCTCCTGCCAGTGTGTGCCGACAAAGATGAGTATGTCCTGCCTTGCCCTTGACTTCTGGACGTATCTTGGCACGGCAATATAGTTATTGAAAGCACCGTCAAGGTAGGATGATATGAAGTCGATGAGTGCGTTCTCCCTCTCGTTCTTCCTTGCGTACTTGGTGGTGATAAGCTCCAAGTCCTCGCTCTTGTCATGTATGCTGTCGATGAGCACCCCCATGGTCAGTTGGACTATTTCTTCCAACCTCTTCACGTCTGCCTTGCCAAGTTTCTGTAAATCGTTGTTTAGCATAGCCATTTCCAATTAAAGGACCTTCCCCCCAACCCCGTTCTTTCAGGACGGGGAGCTGTTACATTGTTCGCGGATAAATTCTACCTGTACGATTGTATTTTTGCACAAAGGTGCATATTAGAAAAACAGCATAGAAACAGAACAAAAACAAGAAAAAACATGTTTTTTTGTTTTTATTTGGTTTTTACCATGTTTTTTTAACTGGCCGCACTGCGGCAAAAAACAACATACAATTTCAACCGTACAGTACGGATAAATTTGCGATGGAGTAACTTCTCCCTCCCCTTGAAAGGGGGAGGGCTGGGGAGAGGGTCCGTATTACTCTTCAAACATCTTCTCGATACCCTCCTTGACCTCATGGAGGATAGTCTTCTTGCCAAGCGCACTGATCTTGTCGGCAGTGGCATTGAAGACAAAGCTGTACTTCTGAGTCTTGTTGTTGAACGTAGTACGGAATCCAGACAGCTGACCCTCGTACAGCTTCCTTACGTCGCTTGGCTCTGGAGCCTTAGGAATGTCGATTGACACCTCGTAGCTGTCTGCACACACAGTCACCTTGCCTGAAATGGACTTGCCCAATACGAGGCGGCGGTCTGTGTCTGTCACGCTCACTGTTGTTGACTGAATCTGGATGTCGCCTGTTGTTTCATCCTTAATGAATTTTGCTTTCATAATTGTGTTGTGTTTAGCCCCCCATCCCCCGGTGGGGGCGTCCTTTCGGAACGAGGGGGAAGATTAATGTTTGTGTTGTGGTTTGTTATGTCCGTGGTGTAGAGCTGGCCAGTCATCCGCACCCCTTTGGAC
>JAGCWG010000103.1 GCA_017961965.1 Bacteroidaceae bacterium
AGAAACGTCTGGAGGACGGCAGATATAGGCATATCAAAGAATGGACGGATGTGCACCTATCTCCTAATCTTGTCGTCAAAAGAAATGATATTATTGGAAAAAACTGTGTCGGATTTTGATTGCTATTTTGAACACCCTACCGTACAGGTCGAATTATTTCTATCAATTACCGTGACTCAAATAAAAAATGAAAAATCATTGCGAAAACTCTTTGTATATGGATAAATTTCCATAATTTTGCGACAGTTATTCGCAAGGGATATTCCCAAATGGATGACTGAGACAAATATCGGAAATATTAAAACTTTATAAATCAAGATTATGAATACTTATGTTCGTGACTATGAGTCACAGTCTTATTCTTTTACTGATGCTTACACATCGTTGATGCGTAAGGTGTATGTTTGGATGACGCTTGCACTCGTGATGACAGGTCTCTCTGCCTATTATATTGCAACAAGTCCTTCACTGCAACTTGCATTATTCTCAAGTCCATACGTTTTCTATGGATTGATGATTGCTGAGGTGGGTCTTGTCATTTGGCTTTCTTCTCGCATTCATAAGATGTCACTCTTGTCTGCATCTTTGATGTTTTCTGTTTATGCAATACTCAATGGCGTTACGATGTCAGTCATCTTCTTGGCATATACAATGTCATCTATTGCGACGACATTCTTCGTTACAGCAGGAACATTTGGTGTGATGGCATTCATCGGAACCGTAACAAAGAGCGACCTCACAAAGATGGGACAGATACTCACTATGGCACTTGTCGGAATGATAATTGCGATTGTGGTAAATCTTTTCCTTGGTAATGGTATGCTTGACATCATTATTTCTGTAGTCGGCATCCTTGTCTTTACAGGTCTCACAGCATACGATGCACAGAAGATTAAGCAGATGCTTATCAATTGTAACGAGGTTAATGACCAGACACAGAAGTTGTCTGTCATTGGAGCGCTATCGCTCTACCTTGACTTCATCAACCTCTTCCTCTACCTCCTTCGCTTCCTTGGTGACAGAAAGTAAAAGGAATGGCTATAAAAAAAGCAAACGACAATCGAGCACCGATTGTCGTTTGCTTTTTTTGTTTACTGCATATTCAACATACGTGCGGCGTACTTGCCGATGATGTCGAACTCGAGGTTTACCTTTGTGCCAACTTCTATCATGTGGAAGTTTGTGTGCTCGTATGTGTAAGGGATGATGTTTACCTGGAATGAGTCGTCCTGTGAGTTACATACTGTGAGGCTCACACCATTAATGGTAACGCTTCCCTTGTCAACGGTGAGGTAGCCCTTCTTTGCCATCTCACGGTCGTAGGCATACTTGAAAGTATATGTGTAGCTGCCTTGCTGGTCAATCTTCTCCGTACATACGGCTGTCTGGTCAACATGTCCCTGTACGATGTGACCGTCAAGACGACCGTTCATCATCATCGAGCGTTCCACGTTCACCTTGTCGCCTGGCTTGAAGTCGCCGAGGTTACTCTTGAGGAGAGTCTCCTTCATGGCTGTTACTGTGTAAGTGTTGTCCTTGATTTTAACTACTGTGAGACATACGCCATTGTGTGCAACACTCTGGTCAATCTTGAGCTCGTTGACGAAAGAGCAGGTGAGAGTGAAGTGCATATTCTCCTGATCCTTCTCTACAGCAACTACAGTTGCAAATTCTTCTACGATTCCGCTAAACATATCTAATTCGTCTTTTTTTGTTAATTTCAGGGCAAAGTTACCTAATTTCCATTAGAATTCAATATCTTTGCAGACAAATAAATATAATTAGAAAGAAAAATGAAAAAGAACACATTCTTATTGGCTGTCATAACATTGATTACAACCACTTTTTTTACATCCTGTGAAAAGGAATATGATTATGTTGCACCAACTGTGGAAGGCTTATATTTTGCCCCAAATCCTTGCCATGAGGGAGACTCTGTGTTAGTCATGATTAGTTATTCAAACGAGGGTGCATACTGGTATTATACAAAGCAGGACCTGACTATGAATAATGGAAGGATTCTGCTTAATAAGGTTAAGCCAAACGGCGGTGCTCTTGACCCATTTATCAATGACCATTTCATTGCACCAACAGAAGGTACTTACACAGTAACTTTCACGTCTCAGATTTCCATCTACACAGGCAAGAGCAATCCTTTTGCTGATGGTCCTAAAGCTTCTTCCACATTGGTAGTGTTGCCAAAGGAAGATAACAACTAACAATTAATAAAATGATGAAGAAGAAACTAACATTAGCCTTACTCGCCCTATCCACATCGGTATGGGCAAATCATCCTGATTCAGTATATATCAGGACGTATATTCCTGCTCCTACTGACGGATTGCGTATATCTTACTCCGTGGATAGGAAGAACTGGATTGCGGTGGAGAATCAGAATCTTTTCAAGAGCGACTTCGGAACATGGGGAGCTGAAAAGAAGATGTACACACCTGTTCTCCGCTATGAGAACGGAGTGTTCTATGCTGAGTTCATCCCTAACCTGAACAATCCGCAGTATGCGACAACACAGTCAACGGACCTCTATTCATGGAAGCCACAGGACTATCCTTATCTCTCAAGGGAAGCTTTTGAAAAGAAGAAGAGCGAACTGGAGAGGGCTTCACGCGACAATATAATCAAGGTGCCATACCAGATTGTTGATAACCTTATCAGCAAGCTTCAGGCTTCACAGCTACGTGGACAGAAGGGTGGTGAAGGGCTTGTCCTGAGAGGTATGGCAGAGTACAAGGGCAAGGTTGCCACAAGCCTTGACGTGAATATGGCTGATAGGAAGCCTATCTCGCCTGAGTTGTTTGGTATCTTCTTTGAGGATATCAACTATTCGGCAGATGGCGGACTGTATGCAGAGCTTATTCAGAACCGTGACTTTGAATACAACAGCCTTGACCGCAGGGAGTGGAATGCCAAGACGTCATGGCGCCTTGAAGGCAATGGAACAGAATGGACAATAGAGGATAAGGCTCCTATCCACAGGAACAACTCACATTATTCTGTACTCAAGACTTCGGAGGTCGGCGCACGACTCATAAACGAAGGATGGGACGGCATAGCACTCAACGCAAAGGACAAGTATAACCTTTCACTCTTTACAAGGGGTGCGGGTAAGTTGAAGGTGAGCCTTGTGAGCAACGGCAAGAGCGTGGCTTCAACCGTTATTAGCGCCACAAAGGAGTGGAGGCAGCAGAACAAGGTTCTCACAGCATCGGCTACTGTCAAGGATGCCGTACTTGTAATTGAACCTGTAAGTGTCGGTAATGTTAGCATCGACTTCGTGTCACTCTTCCCACAGAAGACATTCAAGAATCGCAAGAATGGTATGCGTTCTGACCTTGCTCAGACTCTTGCTGACCTCAAACCACAGTTTATCCGTTTCCCTGGAGGATGTGCTACACATGGTCAGGGTATAAACAACATATACCATTGGCAGGCAACCATCGGCGACCTTTGGGAACGTGAGTATGACATGAACATCTGGGGGTATCATCAGTCACGAGGCATCGGATTCTACGAGTATTTCCAGTATTGTGAGGATATAGGTGCAACTGCTCTCCCTGTTCTTGCAGCCGGTGTCCCTTGCCAGAACTCAAACCGTGGCGGTCATGGACAGCAGGGTGGTATTCCTTTTGAAAGTGAACTGAATGGTAAGCCTTCGCCTTACACATATATGGGTAAGCCACTCACTATGGAGTCCTATCTTCAGGAGTTGCTCGACCTGATAGAGTGGGCAAACGGCGATGCTAAGACAAGCAAGCTGGCACAGATGCGTGCCAAGGCAGGTCATCCTAAGCCTTTCGGCATGAAGTATCTCGGCATAGGTAACGAAGACCTGATAAGCGACGTATTCCTCAAGCGTTATCTCTTCCTTATTGAGGGAGTCAGGAAGGTTCATCCTGAGATTACTATCGTCGGAACTGTAGGCCCTTCATGGGAAGGCAGCGACTACGAATACGGATGGAAGGCAGCAAAGGAGAACAATATAGACGTGGTGGATGAACACTACTACAATTCCTTGGGTTGGTTCCTCAATCATCAGGATTTCTACGACAAGTATTCACGTACAGGCACTAAGGTCTATCTTGGTGAGTGGGCAAGCTGGGGCAACCGCCTTGAGAATGCCCTTGCCGAGGCAATACATATTACCAATGTAGAGCGTAATGCTGATGTGGTTGTAATGTCAAGCTATGCTCCTCTTCTTGCCAAGGAGGGGCATACACAGTGGAATCCAGACCTTATCTACTTCAATAATACGGAAGTAAAGCCTACTCCTAACTATTACGTTCAGGCTCTTTGCGGTCAGAATGCAGGTGATGAGTATGTTACTTCTGCTCTCAAGGTTAGTCTTGAAGGAAAGGATGCGAGAGGATTACAGGCTGATTTTGAAAAGCGTGTCACTTCTTCCGTAGTAAAGGATAAGGAGACGGGTGACTTGATTATCAAACTCGTAAATGCCGTTCCTATGTCTAATAACCTGACGGTAAACCTTGGTTCGCTTGATGGCTATTCCAAGACTGCTCAGGTGAGTGTGATAACTGGTAACGCTGGTGACAGGGATGTTGCTAAACCAGAGGTCAAGAGCCTTGAGGTGGGTGAGACATTCACATACGAAATGCCAAAGTTCTCATTCTCTGTTATAAGAATAAAGAAGTAAGGTTTTTAAGTTCTTGAGTTTTTAAGTTTTTTGGTTCTCGTGTATTTTGAACAGTTGAAGCATTAACTAAAAACACTTAAAAACTCAAGAACAATAATTATAACTTGTAACAAAATAAAAGGGATATAGTATGTTGTAGAGCACTCCCCCTTTTTCACTATGCTTTACAATCCTATGGAAGCGTTTCCCAAATTCGATTACTATCGATGTACCAATTCAATCCCGTACGATATTGCACATCATTCCTCGATTGATTTCCCCTTCCGTTTTACTTGAAGTAGCAACTGAGTTATGGTGTTTGTATTAAGCCATTTCTGGTTAATATATTAACTCACTTGTAGTTGGTATATTAACTCGCATCCAGTTAATAGATTAACTCATGTCAA
>JAGCWG010000104.1 GCA_017961965.1 Bacteroidaceae bacterium
CAATTAGTCTTAAAAGCGGAGGCAGAGCGAAGGCACAATGAAGGCAGAACGAAGACAACAGCAGTTCTACCCATGCAGTAACGAGTAACAGGTAACAATAAGGATTTTAGTGTTAATGTATCCCATTTCAGATACAGTACCCCTCGTCTAAATATACTCTATTGGGGTATGACTATGAATAATTCTGGATTGCCTATTGAAAATGAACGAGAAATAATCTCGCGGAAATTTGGATTTATCAGCAATAGAAAAAAATAATGCGCAGAGCCGCGAGTGTGTGTGAAAACTCTGCGGCGCTGCGCCTTTGCGTTTATTTTAGTCCAATCTGTTATTGACTGGTATTAATTCCCTAAAGTCCCAACATGAATTTCTCCGCCTTGTTAAAGAACAGGTCATGTCCCTTGGCATTGAGGTGGGTGTTGTCTTGATAGGTATGGAAATACCGTCGGGCAAACTCCATCTCCCAAACGTATATTCCGCTTTGCGTAGAGCAGTCATACACAGGCACCGCGAAATTGCGGCATTGCTCTATCATGATACGGATGATATCCGGATAAGGTGGTGTGGCGATTTTCCAAGGTGTGAAGACTGCAATCTTTGAACTTGGGGCTTTCTTGATGAAACCACGGATGAGCTTGGCAAAGCCTTCCTCGAACTCCTCAACAGTGCCCTTACCCTTGATGATTTGCTCTGCATCTGAGTGACCTCCGATGAGGAGGATATAGTCGCATGTGTCCATATCCTCGTAGAACTCGTTGATAGGTGCAGACCAACGCTCACGACGACGGTCGAACGCTATACAGCAGTTGTTACGTGCATAGTTGCGATAGAGCATGTGATACTTCTGGGCAAGCTTACAGTGCCATGTATCGGTGATGTCCTTGAGATGATTACGTGCACGACTTGCTCCGAAGACGTTGATAGTCTTGCCGAAAAGTTCGGAGTTTCTAATCTCGTAAGGGATAGGGTTCTTGTTGTCGTTCAAAGCTTTCTCATCGAGACGGTAGTCATAGACTATGGCATCCTGTGCATGCATCGCCATAGAGAAGGCGAGGCTGATGAGAATCATAGTGATTTTTGCTGTTATTTTCATAAACAAAAGTATTTAAATTCTGAAGGCTTTAAGGCTAAAGGACTAGGTCTAGGACTAAGGTCTAAGGACTAAGGTCGTAAGGGAAAGACTTTTGACCTTTGACTTTTAACATTTCGACTTTTGTCCTTTGTCTCTTGACCTTTTTGTTAGTATTTCATCCGCAAAGATACAACTTTTTTTGGTAATAACAAAGGTTTGTGAGTTTTTTTTAAAAAAATGTACAATTTTAGGCTAAAGACTAAAGGCTAATGATTGAAGTCTTTCGACTTTTGCCTTTCGTCTTTTGCCTTTCGACTTTTTACTTTTTCGCCTTCTAATACCACTTCACATTATTCGACATTCCAGAACGCTTATCGTACTTCAGGGCATCGGTTAGCGTAGCGGCTTTACAGCGGAATGAGAAGTTATAGCTGGTATAAGGTGCAATCACAACACCGCAACTCATGGAGAAGCAGTGCAAATCGCGTGAGAGGGATGCTGTGGTGGTTGACAGTTTATGATAGTTGAAATCATAGCCTGACGACCATGAGATATCCCATCCGTCAGAAAGGCGCACGTTGCCTGAGAAGTTGAGGGTATGGGTGAGTTTATACTTATAGTGTCCGGTCTTACCGTCGGAATGCTCCACGAAAGCACTCGGCGACACATTTTCGCTCATGGTTACGCCATACGAGAAAGTGATACTCCAAGGCATTGTGAACTGCATATAGCCGTCGTCGTCAGTCTCAGCCCTGCTCTTGCCTTCAGCACCTCTCTGACCCTTCATCATGACAGGGTCAACATTGGTGTCGAGACCTGTGTCGAAGTCATCGTCGGAATCCTCGTCGGAATCATTTTTCTTCTTGTCGTCGTCCTTTCCGAAGAGTTTCCTAAGTTTCTCAGGGTTAAGAGTATAGGATATATTCTGAGACATGCCCTGAAAACGTCCGAATCGACCGAACGAATACTCAGTATGCTTACTCTGGAAGATGTTATAGTTACCCTCGCTATCCTTTGTATATTCGAGAGCGTACGTGGCAAATCGGGCATTAAGGGTGAAGGTGTAGTTCTTCCACCACTTCAGTCGGATATTCATGCTGAGGTCGCTCCAAGGACGCTCTTTGGCCGCCATGTTGTATGACATACTTGCACCGAGTTCATCGATGATGCTAATCTTTCTGTAGCCAGTGGTATCCTTGTCGGACTTCACTTTCATCTCGATATTATTTGATACAGACATAGAGATGGATTGCGACTCGCCTCGACCGGGAACACCAAACAACGCATTGTCAAAAGGAGAGTAATACACTGTGTCAATCATACCGCCTCTCGGCTTGTAGTAGCTCTTCCAGTATCCATATTTGCTGTTGCCGAAATCAGGGGTATATGTGTATGACACGGAGGGAGTGAACACGTGACGGATAGCCTGTATCTTGTCGCCGAAAATCTTACGGTTTGGCACAAAGAATCCATAGACCTTGGTATTGGCACTTACCGATGCGTTCCAGTTGAATACATTATAGAATCCGCTTATTGTGTCAAGCCTTTCGTAGCTGTTACCATGCTTGTCCACGTCCCAACTTTTCTCCACTTTTTTTGCGTACATTCGGTCGGTTAAGTTGACCGAAGGTGATACATTTATGACATTAAGGATGGAGAAACTGGCACTTACGGGAATAGAGTGCTCCATTCCGTTCTTCCAGTCCTTGGAGAGACTGGCATTCTTGAATTCATTCTCCTTCGTAGTGATTGAATTTGACACATGTCCTGTATATGACATGCTAATCTTCTCGTACCAACGCTCCTTACCAGCGGAATACTTACGCTTGAACGGATTGAAACGCGAGATGGAGATGTTGAGGTCGGGCAATGTAAGAGAGAGGGTGGAATCACGCATGTCCTGAGAAATATTGGCAGTTGACGACAGGCTCAGACCGATGCTGGAGAACGACGTATTCCATGACACGGATGATGTACGTGTTGTCTGCGAACGTGACTGCGGATTATAGAATGAAGTCAGGTTGTTCTGCTCGTAGTTTGACGTAGAGAAATTGACACTTGCCGATAGTCTGCTGAACGGATTCGACTTAGCATCCTGACTATGTGACCACCCTATTCTGAAACTCTTGTCCGACGAATAGTCGGGCATTCCCTTGTCTCCAGTACGAGTGTCCTGGAAAGACAGATTGAACGAGCCTGAGTATTTGTATCTTTTCCGATAGTTGGAAGAGGCTGATATTCCCCAAGAGCCCTTGGTATAGATTTCACCCGTAAGCTTCAGGTCCATCCTATCAGAAATGGCAAAGTAATAGCCACCGTCACGTAGATAGAAACCTCTTGAAGTCTCATCACCGTAGGTCGGCATTATAAAGCCACTTGAATATGACTTTGAGAATGGGAAGAATCCGTAAGGGATGGCAATAGGCAGAGGCACATCCTGCACCACAAGATATGCAGGACCGAATATCACATCCTTGCCAGGGCGCACCTTAGCACGCGAGAGGGCGAGATAGAAATCGGGATGCTCCTCATCACATGTAGTATAGCGACCATGCTTCAGATACAAGTTTCCTTCCCTGTCACGCTTTGAACGCTCAGCCGTTAGGAATCCGTCTTCCTGCTCAGTATATACAGAAGATATGAGTCCTTTCTTCGTTTTGAAATTAAATGCCATGGTATCAGACTCATACGTATCAGAACCCATTTTGAAGACTGGTGTTCCAATCTTCTCATGAGTGGAGGTATCCAAGACACCAGTGGCACGTACAAGACTGGAATCGAGCGTTATAGCCACCTTCTCAGATGCAAGGTCCATATTCTCATACTTCACCGTAGAAGAACCATAGAGATGCGCCATCTTATTGCCTGCAAAATACACAAGGGAGTCGTCAGCCGTATATGACACAGGAGCATCGATTCCGTTTTTCTTCCTCCTGTTCAAGGAATCAAGCCTTATGGAATCGTCGATAGCCTGATTGCGTAGGAATATGGCACGGTGAAGCGAATCAAGCGTATCTATTGCCTGACTGAATGCCGTATCAACTGCGTTTTTCGGGATAACAGAATCTACACGAGCACTATCATGCGTATTTTCCGACACAGTAGTATCAGTATCATTTTTAGAAAATCCTGAAAATGACACGCGATTATTTGCCATTGCAAAGATAATGACAAAGGATAAAATAAATATGGTGACACGACTGCGCATTCGGAGTGCAAAGGTACAAAAAATTATTGATACTGCAAAAAAAACCGCTCTCTGATGGATTTCAGAAAGCGGTTTTAATTTTTTTTGATAAAACGCTATACCTTATTATAATATATTAAAGGCTTTAACCCTTTTTAGTAGAAGAGGTAACGGTTATCAACGATATCAGCCTTTATGTAAAGTTCCTGCATGAAGTTGCCAGCCATCTGCATGTTACGCTGAGCAAGCTTCAACTCCTGTGACTTAGCATCGAACTTGACACCAGTACGAGCACCACTGCTCTTAACCTTGAAGAGATATACGCCAGCATTACCCTTAACAGGCTTTGCAGAGAACTGACCAACCTTTGTTGCTGCAACAGCACCACAAAGGGCTGGCTCAGAAGAACCTGTGAGCTGTACGAATACTGGTGCAGCGAATGATACCTGATCAACAGGAGCAAACTTACCGCCCTTAGTCTGTGCATCCTTAATGCTCTTTACACCGGCAAGCTTGGCAATGATTTTCTCAGCCTTCTTGTCCTTCAGCACCTCAGCCTTAACGATTTCCTTAATCTGCTCATCGTCAAGTGAACGGTAGCCCTTCTCAGGAATCTTTGTAAGACCTACAACGAGGAGAGCGTCATTCTCGCCACACTCATAGAGAGGAGAAACAGCACCTTCCTTAGAATCGAAAATCCACTTGAGAGCGTCACGGGTAGAACGGAGGTTAGCTACAAAGTGCTGAGTTGTACGAGTGTCAGAAGCAGTCTCAACTGTGTAGCCGTACTTCTTTGCATTCTTCTCAAGAGCCTCGATTGTCTGATTCTCAGAAACATACTGAGAGAACTTATTGTAAGCCTGTGAATATGTATCCTTAGAGAATGCGATATCAGTCTTGATAACAGCGGCAACATACTTTGTTGTCATAGCCTTGCGGTTTGTAACCTTGACAATGATATTACCAGCAGTTGTCTGAATGTTCTTCAGCGCACCAACTGCAGAATAGTTGAGAGCGTTGAGATATGCCTTTGTGTCAGCATCAAGAGATGGTGAATACTGATACTGCTGTGTAGTGAGCCAATTCTTTTCACCAGTCTGACCATACTTCTTGGCAATTGCCTCCCACTGTGTAGCATCAGCAGAAAGAGCGTTATAGATAGAGTCTGCACGCTTGTGAGCGTCCTCTGGAGTCTCACCACCAACCTGAATTGCCTGGAACTCGATTGAGTCAGGAAGCTCAGCCTTTGAAATAAGACGAAGCACATTGAGTGTGTTGTCCTGAGCATTCTCCTTAATGGCTGTTGTTGTGCCTACAGATGTAGAATCAATAAGAGCCTGAATGTCAGAAGGGAATGCGCTCTTGTTTACAGGTACACCGAGATATGCGACATTAGAACCTGACTTACGGATAACCTCAGAAGGGTCCTCTGCAGTAGCAAGCTGAGCTGCATAGTCCTTTGTCTTCTTCATATGAGTAGCCTTGTCAGTTGCAGAAGCCTTAACACGTACTGCAACATACTTAATGTCGCGTGTTTCGTCATACTGCTTGAAGCGTGGCTTCAACTCATTATACTTTGCCTTGAGGTCGGCGTCAGAAACCTGTACGTCCTTATCCTCGATTGAAGAGTAAGGGAAAGCAGCAAGGTCGATGCTTGACTCCTTTGTCTCCTCGTCGAATGTCTGCTTTGCCTCAACTGGGTTAGAGAAGAAAGTATGACCGAGGAGAACTTGATACTTCTGTGCGAGAGTCTGCTGACGAAGTGTCTTCTCGATGAACTGCCAGTAGTTATATATCTTCTGGTACTGCTCCTGATACTGTGGATTAGTATTCTTCTTGTACTCATTCATGAACTGCTTGAGCGCATTTGCATCAAAGCGGCCAGTCTGCTGGTTAACGAATGGAGACTGAAGAAGAAGCTGGTTTGTTCCCTGATTGAGAATATTGCGAATCTCATCGTCAGTCACAGTAAGGCCGAGTTTCTTTGCGTCATCCTCGATGAGCTTTGTCTGAACGTAAGTATTCCACACCTGGTCACGAACCTGATTGAGTTCGTCTTCTGTGAGGTTGTCCTTACCCTGAGTCATCTTAATGACATCGCTGAACTCGTCAACCATTTTCTGGAATTCCTCATAAGTGATTTTGTCGCCGAGAACCTCACCTATCTGCTGACGGGCGTTGTTCTTGGAAGCCTCACACGAACGGAAAGCCTCCTCGGCAATGAAAGCAAAGAGGCCAAGACCGATGATGCTCACCAGCAAGATGCCCCTGCGTCTGATTTTTCCTAATACTGCCATTTTTTAGTTTTGATTTGGTTTTTATTATTGTTTTTATTTTCTCTGTTTGACAAGCCCGAAGGCCATTTTCGCACGCAAGCAACAGATTTAGCATTGATGCCCACGTACAAATTGCGTACAAAGTTAGTAAAAAAAAAGGAAAAATCGCAACTTTGACTATAAAATTTTCTATGAAAAAGACTATTTTCCCATTTATTTGTGATAAAACACATTTTTCCCCTATTTAACAAAGACAAAAAGACTAAAAATTAAAGACTGAACATCAAGAGCAAACAGGAAAATGTAAAGTAAATTGTTTACAAAAAATACAGACACAGAAATCAAACATGGTCAAATGGTCAAACAGTCAAACATTTTTTATAGACACCCCCTAAATATCGGTCTTCAACTTCAATAATATATAATATAATAACTTATTATTATATTATATATTATTGGCTGAAAAGCAAGAAAGTCAGTAAAGGTGTGTGTAAAAATTATTTGACTATTAGACCATTTGACCTTTACCCCTTAAATCTGTCTTTTCCTGATTTTGGTTTACAGTTTTTGGTTATTATTAAACTGGCTTTGTTGACATCATACTGAAATTGTTGTCATATTCCTGAAAAGGTTCACACATTCCTGATTTCGTTGACATCGTACTGAATATGTTTACTC
>JAGCWG010000105.1 GCA_017961965.1 Bacteroidaceae bacterium
CGGGTATATTTTCGTGCTTGGGTAACTATATTCAAGTTTCGCAAGTGTTCAACTTGTTAAGGTTATTAGGTTTAAGGTTATCAGGTCGCTACGCTTTCAGGTTTGATACCTGTCTCGCGGTGGAGATGTTCAACACAGAGTGCACAGAGGAAACAGAGTAAAATTGATTTTTCACTTTTGACTCCGTTGAGCTAAAGGTTCACTTTTCACTATTCACTTTCATGTACAGACATGACAACCTCTCAACTGTAGCTTGCGGAAGTTGAATAACTATATTAAAATATTACTGTCCGCTAAACATGCATTAGAGCCTAAACACACTCGTTTTCTTGTTGGACAGCCCCTTTAGAAAGGTGTTAACGGCTGTCCGCTAAAAAATCAGCTTGAAAGATGACAAAAGATACACCATAGATGGTTATATTTGTCATTTAGAGCCTCTATTTTTTCATCTTTCCTTTTGGCTGTTAGACAGAAATATGTTACTTTTGCAGCAAATAGAATGAACAATTATGGATAATGTTGCTATATTGCCAAACAAAGGGCAGATAATTGTTGACATAGAAGATATGTCAATGCTTAAAGACATTAAGAAAGCGATAAGTATGCTGAAAGGAGTCGGAAAGGTTGCTGTATCACGCAACAAGGCTCTTTCGTCATACGAACAGTCCTTGCTTGACATCAAGGAAGGACGTGTGAACGAATACGCTTCCGTTGATGACTTCTTTAATAAGATGGGTGTGTAATGGCGTACAAAATATTAACAACCAAAAGCTTTGAAAAAGATTTCAAGCGGTGCATGAAACGTGGTTTGCCTATGGAAAAACTGCGTAAAGCAATGGAACTGCTTGAACAAGACGGATGCTTACCTGCGTCATACCGCCCACATATCCTGAGTGGTAATAGGGATGGTGAGTGGGAATGTCATATTGCTCCAGATTGGTTACTCGTGTGGAAGCAATACGACAATGAACTGGTATTACTCATGTTAAACACAGGAACACACTCAGACATATTCTAACTTACATTAATACGATTAATAGTCATCAATAAATACGAGAGGCAAGTGCATGGATGCACTTACGTCATATAACCTGCCACTTTGCACATCGTAAACACCATGTTTACACCGTGTAAAGTGGCAGCTTCCTTTTTAAGTTAAAAGTTAAAAATGAAAAGTTAAAAGTTGAAAGAGAGAAGTTCTATAAACAAAAAAAGCCCCGCGCATTTGAGCATCGTTGAGAGGCTTGGCGGGAACTAACGATGCAAATGTATAAAGATTTCTTTATTCATACAAATATTTTTGAATAAAATGTTGCATATCGTGCTAATTTTGATGTTTTTGAATATTGCCAACGCACTGCGTTCGCAATTGGATTCGTTCGGTAAAATAATGGATACTTGATGGATTTGAGCTTTTTCTGGTATCTTGTTTATACGTCTTGGGTAGGTGTATTAGGGGGCTTGGGTAACTATATACGAGTTAGTGGTTAACTATATTAGACTTAATGGGTAAGTCTGATATAGTTAACCACTAACTTATATGTATGGTTTCAGTAATTCTGAAACTATGGGGAATCTTATTTTATCAAGTATTTCTTACCATTCTGGATGAAGATGCCGTTGGATGGATTGCTTACTACGTTGCCAGTCAAATCGTAGGTCAACGTGGAACGGGAGTTGCCAGTGGCAACTCCGTTTATTCCTGTTATGTCAGCACTTGCCTGAATACCTATCTCTGCAGCTGATGACCATACGTTGTTGTTGACCTCTGACTTGGCAACAAGCTTGAGGTAACGTCCTGCCTTGGCTGATGAGAGTTTTGCAATCTGCTCGGCTGTGGTGTTCTTGAATTCTCCAGTTACGGCAACTGTGCCCCATGTCTTGCCATCAGTGCTGAGGTATGCTTCGTATTCCTTAATCATACCATTGGAGTTTCCATCCTGACGGGCTGTATATGTGATTGCAGTCACCTTGTATATACGTGCCATGTCGATGACGATAGTGTGAGGATGCTTTGGCTCGTTGGCTCCCCATGCTGTGTGCCAGAAAGTACCTGTATTGTTGTCGATGGCATATTTGGCATCATTGCCACCCTGATAGCTGTCAACGCTGACGACCTTCCATCCGCTCTTGTTGATGAACATGTCGAATGAGTAAGTCATCACTGGGCTGTCCAAGAGTCCATCAGATGTACAGTAAGCCTTTACTGTGCATGAGTTGTTGTTTGCAAAGGCAGTAGTATATTTCTTGAAATCGCCTCCGTCAACACTATAGTATATTGTTGCCTTTGGAGTGTTGGTCTTCAACTCTATCCTTCCTGACTTGTTGCGTGAACAATCCACTGGCTGGCAGACAGGCATATCAACACGTGCTTTCTCATAGAGTGCTTCCTGTTTTGTTCCCTTTGCCAATGGCATGATGAAGAATCGGAAAGATGTGTTTCCAGCGTGAAGCTCGTACTTCTCCATTACGTCAGGACCACAGCTGTTGTTACCAAGTCCACGTGTCTTTGCATCGAGACATACGATTGTAGGGGCACAAGTCTTGAACTCTGTTGGGTGCTTAGCACGTGTATTGCCGTTGGTGTAGTTGTCCTCTGGACGGAAGTGGAGTGCTGATGATGACATCATGTCTGGAGCAGAGAAGAGGAGACCTGTTCCCTCTGCGTTGGTCACACTCATCCAACGTACATCCTGCTTTGTTCCGTTCTCCTGTGGTTTGATATAGTTTGTAAGCTGGTCAGTTACGGTACTTACGTATGTGCCAGGAAGACAAGCTTCCTTTCGGTCAACGTAACTGTCCCAAGGTCCACGACCGAGCCATGTGAGGTTTTCCATACCTGAAGGCATCTCAAGACGGAATCCAATCTTAGGGAGTATTGCGCCTGTGGCTGTAGGACGGATGAATGCATTGGTGAGGATGTCGCCATTGATGCATACCGTGAAGTCGAGCTGTACGTCAAACTCGTTGCCGGCAGTTCCCTTGTAGAGACTCTTCATAGATATGCTGACAGTCTTGCCGTCGTCACTCTTTGTCACTTCATTACCCTTGCCGCTAACGGTGATGTTACGTATGCCCATGTTGTCCCATGCTCCTGTC
>JAGCWG010000106.1 GCA_017961965.1 Bacteroidaceae bacterium
TGTTTGCACCTACAAATATACTAAAAATTTCGCTAATTACCAAATTCCCAAACAATTATATTTCGTCGAACTCACGTTAACTTACTATACTTTTAACAAGTGACCACATTTTGTGCATAGTGAATTTTAACAATTTCTTGATTTTTCTTATTTTCTATTAGTCAATAATAAAAATTATATTGTATCTTTGCGCTAAACATTATAAATTACAATAAAAAATCTAAACAGATATGGCAGATTTCAAGTACGCTCCTATGTTCCAAGTAGGAAAGGACAACACGGAATATCGTCTCCTCACCAAGGAAGGCGTTACTGTAACAGAATTTGAAGGTCATGAAATCGTAAAGGTTTCTAAGGAAGCACTTACATTGCTTGCACAGCAGGCTTTCCACGATGTTGAGTTTACACTCCGTCGTGAGCACAACCTTCAGGTTGCTAAGATTCTCAAGGACCCAGAGGCTTCAGAGAACGACAAGTATGTTGCACTACAGTTCCTTCGTAATGCTGACACAGCAGCAAAGGGTATTCTTCCATTCTGCCAGGATACAGGTACTGCCATCATTCATGGTGAGAAAGGACAGCAGATTTGGACAGGATTTGAGGATGAAGAGGCTCTTAGCCGTGGTGTGTTCAATACATTCACACAGGACAACCTCCGCTACTCTCAGAATGCTCCTCTCAATATGTACGACGAAGTAAACACTAAGTGTAACCTCCCTGCACAGATTGACATCGAAGCTGTAGAAGGTGCCGAGTACAAGTTCGTGATGGTAGCTAAGGGTGGTGGCTCTGCCAACAAGACATATTTCTACCCAATGACAAAGGCAACAATCCAGAACGAGGGTACACTTCTCCCATTCCTCGTTGAGGAGATGAAGCACCTCGGTACTGCTGCTTGTCCTCCTTATCATATTGCATTCGTCATTGGTGGAACATCAGCTGAGAAGAACCTTCTCACAGTCAAGCTTGCTTCTATCAAGTATTACGATAACCTCCCAACAACAGGTGACGAGACAGGTCGTGCATTCCGTGATGTTGACCTTGAGCAGAAGCTTCTCAAGGAGGCTTACAAGATTGGTCTTGGAGCACAGTTCGGAGGTAAATACCTTGCACACGATATCCGTGTTATTCGTCTCCCACGTCACGGTGCATCTTGTCCAATCGGTATGGGAGTAAGCTGTTCTGCTGACCGTAACATCAAGGCAAAGATTAACAAGGACGGTATCTGGATTGAGAAGATGGATACTAACCCATCTGAGCTTATCCCAGAGGAGTTCCGTCGTCCAGGCGAAGGTGCTAAGGGTATCGAGATTGACCTTGACAAGGGTATGGATGCTGTACGCAAGGAACTTTCTAAGTACCCAGTATCTACACGCGTAAATCTAAAGGGTACAATCATTGTTGCTCGTGATATCGCTCACGCTAAGCTCAAGGCTCGTCTTGATGCTGGTGAGGGACTTCCACAGTACTTCAAGGACTATCCAGTTCTCTATGCTGGTCCTGCAAAGACTCCAGAGGGTTATCCATGTGGTTCAATGGGACCTACAACTGCTAACCGTATGGACCCATACGTTGACGAGTTCCAGGCAAACGGTGCAAGTCTCGTAATGATTGCAAAGGGTAACCGTACACAGCAGGTTACAGACGCATGTAAGAAGCATGGCGGATTCTACCTCGGTACTATCGGTGGTGTAGCCGCAGTACTCTCACAGAGCAGCATCAAGTCAATCGAGTGTGTAGAGTACCCAGAACTCGGAATGGAAGCAGTATGGAAGATTAAGGTAGAAGACTTCCCAGCATTCATCCTCGTTGACGACAAGGGCAACGACTTATTCAAGCAGTTGAAGCCTTGCACAGGATGCACAATCATGTAAAAATGAAGAATGAAGAGTGAAGAATGAAGAATCTTCTTTAACAGATAGAATTCTTTTTTCACATCTATTCTTCTAATTAAAAGGAATTATTAACTCAAAAAACAAGAAGGATAAAGGGAAGGATGAGGTATGCCCATCATCCGAATGGACATTCTTCATTCTTCGTTCTTCATTCTTCATTCAAGAAAATATGGAAGACGTAAAAGTTTATATCAGCGCAGCTGAAGAGGCAATGGAGATGGCAACACTCCACCTTGAGGAAGCATTCAGCCGCATCCGTGCAGGACGCGCAAACGTACATATCCTCGATGAGATTCGCGTTGAGTCATACGGACAGAATGTGCCACTTGCCAACGTAGCAAGCCTCAATACACCTGATGCACGTACCATCACCATCAAGCCATGGGAGAAGGCTATGCTCAAGGTTATTGAGAAGGCTATCATCGACTCGTCAGTAGGTATCATGCCTGAGAACAACGGTGAGATTATCCGTCTCGGTATTCCTGCTCTCACGGAGGAGCGCCGTAAGGATCTCACAAAGCAGTGTTCAAAGGAGGCAGAGACTGCCAAGGTAAGTGTACGTAACGCACGTCGTGACGCTATCGACAAGCTCAAGAAGTCTGTCAAGAATGGCGTGGCAGAAGATGTCGAGAAGGATGCAGAGGATAAGGTTCAGAAGATTCACGACAAGTACGTGAAGAAGATTGAATCTATGCTCGAGGAGAAGAACAAGGAAATCATGACTGTATAATGTTAATGAGTAATTAGTAATGGGTAATGAGTAATGCAGACATCGCTATTGCCTGAATTGCGACAACTCATTGCTAATCTTTAATAACTCATTATAATATGCACATTTGTAAAAATGGAAGAAGCCGTTTGAACAATGCGTTCAAACGGCTTCTTCTGTTTTTTGGTAGAACCCATTCTTCATTATCCGAATGGCCATTCCTAAATTCTCATTAAAAGTGGTTATTTCTTATTCTTCTCGTAGTACTCGATTGCAGATGCAATGTTCTTCTGTACTGCATTGGTACTAAAAGTGGCACCTGTGCAACCATCAACCATAGGAAGTTTTGTCTGCTTCTTTGCCTTTGACACCTTGATGCCTTCATACATAGGTATGAGATTCTGAGCAACCTTTGCGAAGTAGTTCTTTGACTCCTTGTTGCGGAGAGCCTCAACCTTAACAACCTTATCCTTCTTGAAATATACAATCAGAGGTGTGCAATCTCTGTAGCCACGTTCAGAACAGAGTGTAGTTGTGTTAACCACAACCGTACCGTCACTATTCTTCTTCATGACTTCGCTATCCTGAGCGCTTACTGACACTGTGCAAAGTAATATTGCGAATGATAATAGATACTTCATATTCTTGTATTTGTTATTTATTCGTATTCCCGTTATTTTGGTTAGAATGATATTACTCCAAATGGTTTAATTTTTGCATTTGGAGCATAACTTTTCTTAATTCGGGTGCACAAAAATAGGTAAAAAACATCATACGACAAATAATATTCGTGATTACTTGCGTTTTATCATTGTTTTTACTCATACTTGATGATTTCCTTCCGCCATAATTGTATCATAAGTGTGTCGTGTCATCGTCTTGTCTTCGTTGTTGGTTCGCTGTGTCTTTGTTGTGACTTCGGAGTATGTATCATTAAATGACAATTATTCACCCATTGATGTCCCATTTAAAATGGGAGATTAATGGGACTTTAATGGGAGGTTAATGGGATTTACTACTAAAGTATAGCGTAGTCATAGCGATGTCATGACGTAGTTATAACGATTGGAGAGCAAGAGGAATGTTATGAAATGTTTTTGTCGGATATTTCTCGTTTGCGTGGAAA
>JAGCWG010000107.1 GCA_017961965.1 Bacteroidaceae bacterium
GTGTTACGTCAACTTCCATTCCGTCCTTATCCAAATGAAGGATTGGATGAGTATGATGATCTTGGGGGAGTTCTTATCGAAGTGCCAGAAACATGGGAAATACGTAGTTGGTAGATATGGAGAAGATAAATGTTCTTTGGGTAAATAATGGAAAGGACGAACTGTTGTCTTTTCTAAGTGATGCAAATGAGCATGGCATTGAGATTCGTACTTGTAATAGTATGAAAGAATGCCGTGCGCATTTGACAAAGAAAAGTGCAGAACACTGGGACGCTGTCATGTTGAATTATAATGTCAAACGTGAAGATAATAAATCAGAGACAAATAATGAGTGTGTACATCCAAATAATCGACGACGACGACATATTAAAGATGAGTTAGCAGATTTTGTTTATGCGATTAAGCAATTAGAAGATTTGAAGATTGCATATTATGTGGTGTGTGATGAGACTTTGGATGAAGAACAAGAGGAACAAATAAAAGACTATCTACAAATTTTTCGAGCAGAAAATGATGAAATTTATTGTTTGTCTAAATCCTCACTTACTTTGATAGAAGATATTGTTAGGTATGTTAATAATTCACCAGAATATTGCGTCAGAAAAAAATATTCGGATGTGTATGAATTCTGTAATCATCCTAAATTGACAGAAATTCTTGTAAAATACGAAAATGAGGAAATACGGAGAGACGATAGTGTTCCGAATTCTTGTAGAGATATACTTGAATGGTTGGAAAAAACGGATTTGTTCAATGGATATGGCTTGAAATATAAAGATATTAGCAGTAAGATTGGAAATAAACCAGATGTTCCACCTCATGTGAAAAGAAGTTTTCACTTTTGTGTTGAAGTTTCTAATGAAGGTTCACATGGTTTACAGACAATGAAATGGATTCTAGATGGTGCTCCATATTTGAATGCTTCTTTGATTCTCAACCTTCTTAATGTTTTACATTGGTGTTCAACTCTTGATAAAAATACTTTTGAATTATGACAAAAGAAAGAGAAGTATTAAAAGAACTGGGCTTCGAGGGATTCAAGTCGGTTCGTGAGTTAATGGATAGTTGTGCTGTTATCCCAAAGCAAATGGGTGTTTATGTTGTGCTTAGAGAGAAGGACGACCACCCTGTGATTTTGGACAAGAGACCTTCTTCTAATAATGAAGATGAATATCCTAGTTATGCGAAGTCAGAACTGGAAAACAATTGGGTTGACGGTACTCATATTGTCTATATCGGTAAGGCTGGAGGTAAGGACTTAAAGACTACTCTTCATAAACGTCTTAGTACTTACATCCGATTTGGTAAAGGAAGTAAGGCAAAGCATGGGGGAGGACGAAGCATCTGGCAGTTGGCAGATGCAAAAGACTTGGTTTTCTGTTGGCGAAAGCTCTATAATGAAGAGCCTCGAGAAGTAGAGAAACAGATGATTGCTGATTTCTGTATGGAACATGGTGGTAAGCGTCCATTTGCTAATAGGCAAGATTAAGACTTGGTGCTTATAAAAAGATACTCCCGTACTTACGATGGTTTGTAAGTGCGGGAGTATGTTTGAGTTATGTGTATTGAGTTGCTTAGCTATTACTAATTACTCATTACTAATTACTCATTATTTACTTGAGCTTACCAAGGCATTCCTTGATGCGCTTCATTGCCTCGATGATGTTCTCGTCAGATGTTGCGTAGCTCATGCGGAAGCACTCAGGTGAGCCGAAGGCATCACCACCTACTGTAGCAACGTGACCTACTTCGAGGAGGTACATTGCAAGGTCAGTAGAGTTGTTAATCTTGCGACCGTCTGCTGACTTGCCGTAGAAGCTTGAGCACTTAGGGAAGAGATAGAACGCTCCCTGTGGCATGTTGACCTCAAGTCCAGGAATCTCCTTAGCAAGCTTGACGATGAGGTTCTTTCTGCGCTCAAAAGCAAGACGCATGTCCTCTACACACTGCTGGTCACCAGCAAATGCTGCCTCGGCTGCCTTCTGTGATACAGAGCATGGACCTGATGTGTATTGTCCCTGAAGCTTGTTACATCCCTTAACTACCCATTCGGCAGCTGCGATGAATCCGATACGCCATCCTGTCATTGCGTAAGCCTTTGACACACCATTGATGAGTACCACACGGTCCTTGATGTCGTCGAAAGAAGCCATTGAAGCGTGCTTGCCTACGTAGTTGATGTGCTCGTATATCTCGTCTGCAATAATCATTACACGCTCGTGCTTGAGGAGCACGTTCTTGAGAGCCTCAAGTTCTTCTTTTGAATATACTGAACCTGTAGGGTTAGATGGAGAACAGAGGATGAGAGCACGAGTCTTAGGAGTAATGGCAGCCTCAAGCTGTTCAGGTGTAATCTTGAAGTCCTGCTCGATTGGAGCATCGATGAACTTAGGAGTACCCTCAGCGAGGAGAACCATCTGTGGGTAAGATACCCAATATGGAGCAGGTATGATAACCTCGTCGCCTGCGTTCACGAGAGCCATGATGGCATTACAAACAGACTGCTTTGCACCGTTAGAGCAGAGAATCTGTGATGGCTTGTAGTCAAGGCCGTTCTCGTTCTTAAGCTTTGCCACGATGGCATTCTTGAGTTCTGGATAACCAGGTACTGGGCTGTAGCGGCTCCAGTTGTCTTCTACTGCCTTGATGGCAGCTGCCTTGATGTGGTCAGGTGTGTTGAAGTCAGGTTCGCCGACACTGAGGTTGATTACATCTACACCTTGAGCCTTGAGTTCTGAACTCTTCTGCGACATTGCGAGTGTAGCAGATGGGGAAAGTCTGTTGAGACGATCTGAAAGGATTTCCATACTTGTTGTTTTGTTATTTGTTTGTTCTTGTTTTATTTTGTAAAATGTAGTGTATGTCCCATGCGCTCCTTCTTTGTGTGGAGGTAGCGTTCGTTATACTTGTTAGGTGTTATCTCGATAGGGACATTATCTACTATCTCCAGTCCGTAGCCTTCAAGTCCTACACGCTTGGTTGGGTTGTTGGTGAGGAGACGTATCTTGCCGATACCAAGTTCACGAAGGATCTGTGCACCTACTCCATAGTCGCGGAGGTCTGGGTCGAAGCCGAGGTGGATATTTGCATCCACTGTGTCGTCGCCTCTTTCCTGAAGTACGTATGCGGCAATCTTGTTCATGAGGCCTATGCCACGACCTTCCTGTATGAGATAAACTACGGCACCCTTGCCTTCCTTCTCGATAAGTTCCATGGACTTATGGAGCTGCTCTCCACAGTCACAACGCTGGCTTCCGAAGATGTCGCCAGTGGCACAGCTTGAGTGCATGCGAACGAGTACAGGCTCGTCCTTCTTCCATGTACCCTTGATGAGTGCGATGTGCTCGAGTCCGTTGCTCTTCTGGCGGAAAGGAATGATGTGGAAGTGTCCGTATGCCGTTGGCATGTCTGCTTCCTGTCCTTTCTCCACGAGGCTCTCCTGCTGGAGACGGTAAGCGATGAGGTCTTTTATCTGGATGAGTTTGATGTCAAACTCCTCTGCTTTCTTCATAAGTTCTGGAAGACGTGCCATTGTGCCGTCAGGATTGAGTATCTCAATGAGCGCGGCTGCTGGCTTGAGTCCTGAGAGACGTGCAAGGTCAATGGCAGCCTCTGTGTGACCTGAACGACGGAGCACTCCGTTGTCCTGGGCATAGAGAGGATTGATGTGGCCTGGTCGTCCGAAGTCTGTTGGCTTGGCGTCAGGGTTACATAGCCATTGTATTGTGGCTGCGCGGTCCTTGGCACTCACACCTGTTGTGCATCCTTCCAACTTGTCAACTGTGACTGTGAAAGGTGTGCCGAGCATGGATGTGTTGTCCTCTACCTGATGTGGCAGTTCAAGTTCCTTTGCCCTGGAGATAGTGATAGGGGCACAGAGTACGCCTCTACCTTCACGTAGCATGAAGTTTACCTTTTCAGGTGTGATGAGTTCTGCTGCTGTGATGAAGTCACCTTCGTTCTCACGGTCCTCATCATCTACCACGATGACGAATTTGCCTTGACGGAAATCCTCGAGGGCAGCCTCTATGTTGCTGAATGTATTATTTGCCATTTATTGCTATTTTTAGATTATCACCAGTTTTCATTATATGTCTCATGTCATTTCGCACTCTTCGCCAGAAGCGGAATGAATGGTAATCGACTATCGGCATGTGGTTGAGGTCGGCTATGACCTGTCGCTTCTTTGAGTTGGACAGCATGTCAACGAGATAGTCAATTTTATCGCATATAGCCTTTATGTCTTCTGAGTCTGCCCTGCCAAGGTAAAGCTTGACGTAGTAGCTCAGTCGCTTTAGCTTCTTGTCCTTTAGATACTGTCGGCAACAGCTGTTAAGCTCGTCTATTAGTTTCTCCGCATATTCGTAGTCAGGGTCATTGATGATGACTTCCTTTATGCGGATGTTGCGCTTCTGTCGGATACCGAGCAGCTTGCGGAAGAACTCACGGTAGGCATCCATGTTGAACACGGCAGAGTCGTTGTTTGACTTGACTGTGAGGAACAGACCTATCGGAGCAAGGATTATGGTACTGAGCCATACGCCCATTTCCACTGGTATTGCGCCTTCTCTTCCGAGTTTCACACCTGCCGTATTGACGATGTAGTAGAAGATGAAGATAAGTACCGATGCCACAACTGGCATTCCGAGTCCTCCCTTGCGGATGATGGCTCCGAGTGGTGCTCCGATAAAGAAGAACATAAGGCAGGCGAGTGACATGGATATCTTCTGGTAAATCTCTGCCCAGTAGCTACGCATGAACCATTCGCTCACGTACATGGAGTTCTCTTGGTATGATGTACGGAATTCTGCTGATTGTACCTTCTGCATGGCGTTGAGCAGAATCTGCTGTTGCTTTACCGAGCCTAAACGATTGAAAATGGTGTCGAAGTCTATCGGCTCGTTCTTTGCAAATGTCTTTGCCTTGCTTTTGCCTTGCTTCTGCCTTGCCTCTGCGTTGCTGGCTGGTTCTGTCGCCATGTCGTCACGGCTGTAGTTGTAGAACATCGATGTGCCGTAGATGCTGTAATCGCGCTTTGACTCCTCGTATATTGCTCGTCCAAGGCTGTCGCATTGTGCCTCCTTATCCTTGATACTCACGAGCATCTGACCTATTGTCTGCACTTTGGCATAGTCGTCGTAAGTGTCTTCGCTGAGTAACGTAAGGCTTGTGTCAAAGTCTATGATGAAGTGCTTCTCCACGAATGTCTCCCTACGGTAAGGTACGTTGGAACGTCCCTGCTGGAATCCTGTGTTGTCGGTATTTTCAAACTGAGTACCGTTGTACAGATGCAGGAGCAACTGCTGTGTTGTCGAACTTGTCTGGAGCAGAGCAGAGTCGGCTATGATGATGTGAGGATTGCTCGTACCTGAAGCAAAATTGTAAATCATCACGTTGTAGAGCATACCCGTCTCCTTGTTCTTCTTTCCCACGTATATGTTGTTGCCGCGGATGCCTGAGTAGAACACGCCTTCAGGAATCTCCAGCTCAGGCGACTTCAGCTCTATGGAGTGGTAGAGTACCATGAACTTGCTGTCTGCATCTGGTACGACTACGTTCTGGAAGTAGAATGATATTCCCGACACGATGATTGCAACAATCATTATCGGTCTGAGTGCTCTGAAGAGTGTGATGCCTGCCGCCTTTATGGCAAGTAGCTCAAGTCGTTCGCCTATGTTACCCATTGATATGAGTGAGGCGAGGAGGACAGCGAGAGGCAGGGCTACAGGAACGAGGATAAGGGTGGCGTACCAGAAGAACTTTACGAGTACGAAGAACTCAAGTCCCTTGCCTACAAGGTCTTCGATGTAACGCCATGAGAACTGCAACAATACGACAAAAAGACTGATGCTGAATGTACCGAAGAACAGCGTCAGAAAGTTTTTGAGTATGAAAATATCTAACTTTTTTATGAATCGCATTGCCTGTATATGAAAGTCGATTTTAAGAGGGGGGCCGATGTGGCAAATGCCGAGTAACGTATGTCCTGTTTCAATTCTTTTGGGCTTTTGCAGGCGTTCCCTCTTTTTCAAGGTGCAAATGTACGCATTTTTGCTGAGGAAAGAAGTATGAAGTAAGAAGAAATTATTAAATAGGTGATATTTGCTTGCTATATGCACTCTTTCTCCTTTTTTTTTGCTAACTTTGTACCCAAATTTGATAATTTATGATAACAGCAGAACAACTTAAAGATGTGGTGGAGCGTACTGAGGCTCTCCATCGTTATCTCGCCATTGACGAGAAACTTATTCAGGTGGAAGAGGAACAACTCCGTACTCAGGCTCCAGGTTTTTGGGATGATGCAAAAGCTGCCGAGGCACAGATGAAGAAGGTCAAGGACCTCCAGAAGTGGATTGACGGCTACAAAGAGATAAAGTCGGCGACTGATGACCTTGAGGTTGCCTTCGACTTCTACAAGGACGAAATGTCAACTGAAGAGGAGGTGGATGAATACTACCGTACTGCCATCCAGCTTATTGAAGACCTTGAACTCAAGAATATGCTCCGTGAGGAGGCTGACGGTATGGATGCCGTACTCAAGATTAACGCAGGAGCGGGCGGTACAGAGGCACAGGACTGGGCAAGCATGCTAATGCGTATGTATCAGAGATGGGCAGAGGCACACAAGTATAAGGTGACTATCAGCAACTTCCTCGATGGCGATGAGGCTGGTATCAAGACGGTTACTATGGAGATTGAGGGCGACCAGGCTTACGGATTCCTCAAGGGCGAGAATGGCGTTCATCGTCTTGTTCGTGTATCTCCTTATAACGCACAGGGCAAGAGAATGACATCTTTTGCATCTGTCTTTGTCACTCCACTCGTTGACGACTCCATTGAGGTTGTAATTGACAAGAGTAAGATTAGTTGGGACCTCTTCCGAAGTGGTGGAGCTGGTGGACAGAACGTCAACAAGGTGGAGACAGGCGTCCGCCTCCGTTACCAGTATGTTGACCCAGATACAGGTGAGGAAGAAGAAATCCTTATCGAGAATACCGAGTCACGTAAGCAGTTGGAGAATCGTGAGAATGCGCTCCGTCTCCTTCGTTCACAACTCTACGACCGCGCTCTTCAGAAGCGTATGGCAGAACAGCAGAAGGTTGAGGCAGGTAAGAAGAAGATAGAATGGGGTAGTCAGATTCGTTCGTACGTTTTTGATGACCGCCGTGTGAAGGATCATCGTACTAACTATCAGACAAGTGATGTTGGCGGTGTGATGGATGGTAAGCTCGACGAATTTATCAAGGCATACTTGATGGAGTTCTCGGGAAAATAAAGGACGGACCCTCTCCCCAGCCCTCCCCCTGAATGGGGAGGGAGAAGTTACTGTGAATGCTGAATGTTGGCGAACAGTCTAACTACTCCCCTCCATTCAGGGAGGGGGCGGGGGTGGGTCCGGAGCTAGATAGGACTTTTTATGCACGTAGAGATAGAACGTAAATTTCTTGTGGTGGGAGAGTACAAGCATCTGGCTTATTCCCATTCACATATTGAGCAGGGATATATGGCAACGGAGGCAGGCAAGACTGTCCGTTTCCGTATCCGTGATGATAAGGCTTATCTTACCATCAAGGGACCTTCGACCAATGGCGGTATGTCTCGCTATGAGTTTGAGACAGAGATTCCTATGGATGATGCCCACGAACTCATGAAGCTATGTATGCCTGGACGCATCAACAAGAATCGTTGGCTCATCAAGAGCGGTAATCATACGATAGAGGTTGACGAGTTCTTTGATGAAAACGAGGGACTTGTCATGGCAGAGATAGAGCTTGGCTCAGAGGATGAGGCGTACGAGAAGCCTGACTTCCTCGGCGAAGAGGTAACGGGTGACAAGCGTTATTATAACCGTCACCTTATGCTGCATCCGTATAAGACGTGGTAAGACCCACCCTAACCCTTTTGACCTCCGTCGAACAGGGCACTGTTCTCCCCTCATTTCGGGACAGAGAGACATTTAGTCTCTCTTCTGCGCCCTCATTCGCCTACAGGGAGGGGAACAAATTACTCATTCGTTGAGTGGGGGATTAGATATAACGGAAGCTGTAGAGA
>JAGCWG010000108.1 GCA_017961965.1 Bacteroidaceae bacterium
GTTACAGTGTTGATGTCAATCGCCTGTGTTTTATTAGTGGTTTTGTATCCCCAATGACGGAGTAAATGATGTGATTTATTCCTCCACTGTGACAATGCTCCCGCCCCTTGGGGAGGGCGGGGCTGTGTTTAGTTTATCTCTCCGCTTCCGAAACAGAGGTGGTGGTTCTCGTCATATACCACGCAGAACTGACCGGGAGCTACGCCATGAACCTTATCGTCCGCCTGTACGAACCAAGAACCGTCTTCCTTCTTTGCGATTGTGCCTGGAAGATACTCTGGCGTGTGGCGTATCTTGAATGTGATGCGGTGAGGAGCAGAATCATCTGTCCAAGGGTCTTCGGTGATGAAGTGGAAATCATTCATCGTCATGTGGTCCTTGAACACCTTCTCTGGTTCATAACCATGACTCACAAAGAGAATGTTACGTTTCAGGTTCTTCTTTACTACAAACCAAGGTCCGCCACCGAAGCCTAAGCCCTTACGCTGACCAATGGTGTAGAACCAAAGTCCCTTGTGCTCACCAATCTTCTTGCCTGTCTCAAGTTCACGTACATCGCCAGGATTCTCACCGAGATGTGCCTTGATATAATCGCGGAAATCTATGTTTCCGAGGAAACATATTCCCTGACTGTCCTTGCGTTCTGCATTAAGCAACTTTGCCTTCTCTGCAATCTCTCGTACCTCGTGCTTCCATAGATGACCTATAGGAAACATGAGTTTGCTTACTTGCAGGGAGTCTATCTGACAGAGGAAGTCCGTCTGATCCTTAACAGGGTCAGGACTTGTACTGAGCCACACCTTATTATTAAGTATGGACGTAGTTGCATAGTGACCAGTGGCTGTCTTGTCAAAGTCCTTACCTGCAACATCCTCAAAGCATCCGAACTTAATGAGTTTGTTGCACATCACATCAGGATTAGGCGTAAGTCCCTGACGAGCCTTGTCCATGGTATAGCCCACGACCTTCTCCCAGTATTCCTTGTGAAGGTCGATGACATCAAGCTTCAGCCCGTACTTGCGTGCAAGCCACTGGCATATCTCCACATCCTCCTCGGAGGTGCAGTTCCATTCCGTATCCTTGTCTGGACCTATCTTTATATAAAAAAGGTGAGGGTCAATTCCTTGTTCCTTCAACATGTGAACTGAAACGGCAGAATCAACGCCACCACTCACGAGCATCGCTACGTTCATATCTTTCCGATGGGGAGTTAAAAAACACAGAGAACACGGAGAACTCAGAGGAAAACGTATTTCATAAAGAAAAAACTCTGTGTGCTCTGTGCACTCTGTGTTTCATCCTTACTCACGCACAAACCATCCGCAAGTAATATTTTTATTAAAATCTTAATTACTTCCCTGCGGTCAGTGAGACCGCTTCGCTAAGTTCTTAACTCTTAATTTTTAATTCTTAGCTGCCATTGCACTCTTGAGGTTCTTTGAAATCTCAAGCATCTTGTCAATTGGACGGATGGCCTTCTCTGCGATGGATGGCTCCACCTCGATAGTTGGCCACTCGTATTTAAGAGTGTTATACAACTTATTGAGAGTGTTGAGCTTCATGTATGCACATTCATTACAACTGCAACCGATTGTCTCTGATGCCTCTGGAGGGGCAGGAATGAATGTCTTGTCAGGACAAGCCTTTGTCATCTCATGGAGTATTCCACTCTCAGTAGCAACGATGAATACCTTGGCATTATCCTTGATGGCATAGTTGAGGAGACCTGCTGTAGAGCCAATAACGCCTGCCACCTTCTGTATTGGTGCAGGGCACTCTGGGTGTACGAGAATCTTGGCTTCAGGATGCTCAGCTTTCAACTTCAATATTGCCTCAAGTGAGAACTGTCCATGTACGTGGCAACCGCCATTCCATAAGAGCATATTGCGACCTGTGACCGAATTGATGTATGCACCAAGGTTCTTGTCAGGACCGAAGATAAGCTTCTCATCCTGTGGAAAACTGTCAATCACAAGCTTTGCGTTGCTTGATGTCACCACCACATCAGTAAGAGCCTTTACGGCAGCAGTAGTGTTCACGTATGACACAACCTTATATCCCGGATGCTCTGCCACGAACTTGGCAAGGTCATCAGCCTTACAACTGTCAGCAAGTGAACAACCAGCATTGAGATCGAGCACAAGTACCTTCTTGTCAGGGCAGAGAATCTTATTTGTCTCTCCCATGAAGTGAACGCCACACATCACGATGATGTCTGCATCCGTCTTTGCGCTCCACTGGGCAAGTGCAAGCGAGTCGCCGACGAAGTCTGCAATGTCCTGCACAGCACCATCAGTATAGTAATGTGCAAGAATGACTGCATTCTTCTCTTTACACATACGGCGAATCTCCGCCTTTATATCTATGTCAGAAGGAACAGGTTCATCCACATATCCCTTCTCTTTCCATGAATCCTTTACCTGCATATCTTGTATGTTTATCTTTTTCTGCTGCAAAGTTACGTCTTTTTTCTTAGTGGCAGAACTAAAACGAACAATAATTACATCTGCCACGACCTTCGGAGTTAAAAGTTAAAAAATAAAAGTTAAAGCCATTTCGCTAACTGAGTGACTTCATTCTCTTCCCCAACGGGGAGGACGGGAGGGGGCCGTTAGCCAATGATCGCCTTTTCTATATTCTTTGTCTCCTTGCTGAAGTTCATGCCTATGCGGATTACTTGTTGTCCGTTAAGTTCAAATGGGAGGGCGTAATGCTTGTCCTCTATCTGTGCAAGAGCTTCCTCGGCTGTGCCGTCAAGCTTGAACTCCATGACGTAGCAGAACTTAGGAGCCTGAAGCACAAGGTCTATGCGTCCGTCACTTGTCATGTATTCTGCCTGAACATAGAAACCTGCAAGTTTGCATACTGCCCAGATGATGTTCTGATAATGGTTCTCCAAATCCCTTATCAACATATATGGCGTATCAGCAAAGAGTGCCTTGAGACGCTTTACAAATTGCTCTGTATTTCCCGAACGGATGTCAAGCACAAAGTTCTTTATGTCAAACGCCGTCCTGCTCTTATCCTTTGAGATGTACCAAGGAAGGAGAAACTTCGTGAATCCCATCTCCACTTCCTTGTTTGGAAACCCAAGAGTGTATTCGCCAAACTCGGGGTCATAATCTTTGATGGTAAGATAGCCACTCTGGTAAATGACTGGTATTGGGTCTTTGGATGTTGAATCAATACTGTTGAGCGTGTCGGCATCAGCTTTAGCATGCTCCATGTCGTTGAGGTTATACTCGTCACGCTGAAGAAGTTCAACGAGGTATGTAGGCGTACCCGTCTCAAACCAGTAGCTCTTGAACTTGTTGTCGGCAAAAGCATTGAGAAGACTGAATGGATTGTACATACCTTCTGTGTCTTCGCAGAAATGATAGCCATCGTATTGTTCTTTCAATTTAGAGAGACACTCGTCTGTTGTCATCTTGTTGACAACAGCCATGTGTTCAACGTATGGCAGCACCACACCTTTCAGTTCATCTTCTGTTATTCCGCAGATGGTAGCATACTGTTCGTTCATGGATATGTCGCGCAGGTTATTCAGGTCGCTGAACACGCTTACCTTGCCGAACTTGGTAACACCAGTAAGCAAGGCAAACTTGATGCAGGCATCCTTACTCTTCAATGCGCCATAAAAGCCCTTCAACGTACCACGAAACTCATTTTGCAGCTCTTCGTTGCCTATGGCTTGAAGCATTGGCTTGTCATATTCATCTACAAGGATGACGACGCCCTTGCCTGTCTTGTCGTATGCACGCTGAATAACATTCTCGAATCTCATGCCGAAAGGGAGATCTCTCCTTTCACAATCATATTCCTGTTCCCACTCGTAGAGCGAGTCGTCCAGTTTCTTTTCCAGCACCTCCACAGAATCAGACTTGTTTGTATTCAAGTCAAGGTGCAAGACAGGATGCTTTGCCCAATCCATATCAGACTTATCAGCTATGGCAAGACCTTCGAACAACTCACGCTTACCATCAAAGACAGCATGAATGGTGGACATCAACAACGACTTACCGAAACGACGAGGTCGTGAGAGAAAATAATATGTCCCCCCCTTAATCATCTTATAGATAAGTTCTGTCTTATCTATGTACAGATAACTACCTTCACGAATTTTCTCAAAACTCTGTATGCCAATTGGCAAGGTTTTCAGCTGTTCCATAATCCACCAAAAGTTTGATTATGATGCAAAGATACGGAAATAAATTAAGAATTAAGAGCGGAAAATTAAGAATTAAGATTTAAGATTTAAGATTTAACAGACGAAAGCAAAAAATTACGTCTGTTCGTGATAAGCAGTTAGATTAAAACCATCCGGTTTTTATTTTTCAACTCAGAAGGATGACTCATAACTCATAATTTACAACTCATAACTTAAAAGCTGCCACTTTACGTTGTGTAAACATAATGTTTACGATGCGTAAAGTGGCAGTTTATATTATGTAAATATCATACTATTTTTTTGACACAAAAGTGTACGATACCTATTTTACGATTATAGTCATTCGGAACAGTTTGCTCCGAACGACTATTTATCAAGCCCTAAAGACGACAGCTAAATATCAATCAAACCTGTGTCGTTTTTACATACAAACTGCCAGAACACTTAAAGCATAGTGATGAGCACTCAGCTTGTTGAATCCGACTCCATCTGGACTGAATTTTAGCGACCAGAAATACCAGCTATCGATTTCAGTAGGCGTAGATGACCAATAGTAGCCGTCAGTACCCGCAAAATCCACATTTTCATTTTCCCAACAACTTCCTGCTGCAGGAAGAAAAATGTGAGAGTCAGACAAAGAATAACTGCTTGATGGAGTCTTATCCGACGTTACTATTTGTCCCTTGTCCGACGATGATTTTACCTTATATACAATGTAACCAGCTTTGCTTGTACCATTATAGTTACTCGTCCATACCCAATAGCAGCAGTTCACGAGTTCTTCCATCTCCGAGCGGGTAGGCGTACGCCATGCTCCGCCCCAGTACTTTGTAGAAACATCATATTCTTTAGACACACCACCATAATGTTCACCATAGTCTCCTGGATTTGTGGCACCAACATTCATTGTTGCCCACTTCAAACCAGAAGGTAACCCAAGGTCAATCCATTCACGACCATTTCCTGGAGTTTGGACTGCTGCCAAAGATGCAGTCCATCGGTAAGCCTTACCATGCACAATGTTCTTACTTGCAAGTTTTGCAGTATATTCTGCACCATCTATAGTCGTTGCTGTAAGCGTAAGAGACTCTGTAATAGTAGGAAGCACAGCAATATATAGTGTAAGTTGTTTATTGCCGCTTGTTGTTGTAACATTTTTGAACGTGGCACTAATGCTTGCAGATGTTTCAGTTGATTTTATTGTACCATCAGCCACATTCATAGTAGCATTTGTTGTCCATACCTTCTTACCATCTGCATTTGCAATCGTGATACCTTTCCACGTTGCTTCCACAGGCATAGTGAGTTTTAGCTCCACGATGGCTACAGCGTGCTCGAAATCAAATACGACCACGTGTGATGAATTTGTGGAGCATGACTCTTCATTCAACTTTGAGGGAGCATACATATAGTCGTACTTCTCGCCAATGGTTGCAAGCGTTCCGTCCTGTCCAGTCATGTCAATTGGTACGTCTGTATATGGAGTTTCAGAAGTAAGTTTACCATTGTAAGGAGTATAGGCAGCATAAGTATTGCCGTCCCTTAATCCCCAGCCTGCGCCGTCAAAACTTGCGTAATGTGCATCGTTCTCACAATCTGCTGGCAGTTGGAGTTCCTGTTTTGCCTGACTATTAGTTGTAGGCTTTATAGGGAACACACCTATTGCGTCAGTTGATGACCACGAAAAAACGATGGACTTGTCTGTAGGAGTAAGATTTGTACGAGTGTCGTCTTCATACACAAATGGCTTACTATAGAGAGTAACCTTATCTATATCACTCGTTATATTATTGTTTGTCTCGTCTGCCAACTCGAAAGAGCATGATGTAAGCAGGCATACCGACATGAATGTTAAATAGTTTGATTTCATACTTTAATCGAATGATGTGTTTTCAAAAGTTGTTGTTGATACTTTTCTCTCACGTGCATCAACAATTTGTAAATCATGTCCTTTTACAACTGTTGAGCTACTTGCAAGAATACTCATGCGTATTCCTGTCTTGCGCACTTCCGTACGAGGTGACGAATAATTCATTGGATTCATTTTTTAGATAATTTGGTTTTGAGTGCAAAATTACACATTTCTTCTTGTTTCTCAAAGGAAACTACTATTAATTCGTGAGTTCTACGTAATATTTATTCAATGAGTCTATCTTTGCCAATAATTTCAATGTTCATGGATGGATTCTTCGGTAATAGGTGAAGACCGACTTGTGTCTGACGTTCCACGAAGAAGTTGTAGGAGAGCTTGTGTATAGAACTCCATCATAGTGTAATTGCCACAAGTTGAACATCCGTAAGACCGAACTTACATTTTGACACTTGATGATTCACGGAAGAATTACGAAGGGTTACCGAAGGGTTATCGAAGGATTAACGGAGGTGGTGTGGGTGACACGAAGATAACATTCCTTGCATTTTCTTTGCAAAATGCTTAGGGAATACGGAAACCAAGTGGAAAAGTGAATTTTCATAAGGAACAAAACTGGAATTGGCAATGGATGTTTTTCAACATATCCATTGAAATAAATGGTAAAATCTATTGCTTTGTTTCAAATATTATTTGTATGTTTGCAATCAAAATCACACTAACTGATTTAAACTTTATTTGCAACTATACTAAAATACTAATAACTTAACAAGAACTATGAAGAAATTATTACTATCCGCAGCAGCTGCCGTTCTGTGCATGTCTTCGTATGCAGAGTGGAAACAGCCAGCAGTTCCTCAGGCTCAGCCTATTGCTGAGGGGCAGGAATTATACCTATTCAATGTAGAGGCACGTGGTTTCCTTGTAGGAGCCAACGATTGGGGTACGCGTGCCAGCGTAAGCCCGACATTGGGTCACAAGGTTAAACTTGAGGCAGGAACACAAGCTGCTTCTTACTACATTACGAACTATGTCCTTCAGGGTGGCATGAAAGACCAGTGGGGATATATGTTCATAGAAGATGACAGAAACATCTGGGTGGACAACACCAAGGATGGCAAGAAAAACAATCAATACACATTCAAGTCGCTTGGTGACAATAAGTTCAGAATATGCTTGTCTGATGCCAATAACACGTTCACACTCACCGATTATGAGGATACCTTCATAGGACTCGGCAAGAACGAGGACGACACACGTCTCTATCTCTGCGACCTGACAGATTATAATGCCTATCCTGAGGCAGAGTGTAAACTCACATGGATACTTGTCACATCTGCTGACTACGAGGCTTTCATTCCTAAGAATGAGGCATATCTCGCTTCCGTTGAACTTGACAAGGCTATCAAGGAAGCTAAGGCAACGACAGGTACGGATGCAAAGGCTATCAGCGATGCTGAGGCTCGCTATGCCAATGAGTCAAGCACAGTTGACGAGCTTAAAGCTGCAACAGAGGCAATACGTATTGCAATCGGTCAAGCTAAACTGAGCGTTGCAACCCTTGAAGACCCAGTAGATGTGCTCCCAATCTTTGGTATTGCCACAGACTTCACTGATGGCAAGGACACAGGATGGACATCAACAACAGGCGCAGTCAACAAGGGTGCGACAAACGGAAATAATGCCAAGGATTTTGATGTGACAGGCAACCACTATGAGAACTGGAGTGGTGGTGTGTTCTCTGCAGGTAAGATTAGTGCAACGGTCAACAACCTTCTTCCTGGTGTGTATCAGCTTAATGCTTTGGCTTACACAGCATCAGGTAAGGGTGCAAACCTTTATGCAGGCAATGCCCGCACGGAGGTGACTGGAACAAAGATAGATATAGAGGAAGATTATGATTGCTTGACAGTAATAAATGGCGGCACTCTTGAATTTGGTCTTGATGTGGCAAACAACGCTACCAACTGGGTCGGTCTTGATAATGTACACCTTTATTATCGTGGCAATAGCGCAGACGCTTATGCTGCCGTCAACACAATACTTGACGAGACTGAGGAAGACTATATGTCTGACCTCGGAAACTACACCTCTGCATTTGAGATGTCTATATATAATAGGTATGATGAGGCAAAGAAGGCATTCGAGGCAGTAAGAAATACTACTGGCGAGGAATATGTGACAGCATTCAATAACCTTATTCTTGCACGTCAGGATATGGAGAAGAGCATAGAGACATACGCTCCATACCTCAATAAGTTTATCGATGCAATAGAATGGTTGAATACAGTCGTGGCGGATGGAGACGACATCGAACTTCTCGCCTCTTATCTCGAAGATGAGGAGGGACCTGTAACAGGCAAGTTCAACGGTAATGGTGGTGCCATGTACATCATCGCTAACGGACTTCTCACACCTGAGCAGATTGCAAGCGAATATGAATATCTCAGCACTCTATACTCTGCTGCAATGGCAGGAAGTATGAAGGATGGCGACGATTGTACACAACTTCTCGTCAACCCTGATTTCAAGGAGATGGGTGGTTGGAACTCCGCTGCTGGTATCGAGTGGCCATTGGGTAAGGATGACTTCAAGCTGTTCCAGGCATGGGGACGTGTATGTGACGTGAACCAGACACTCAAGGACCTCCAGAATGGTATCTACGAGATGACTCTTCAGGCAGTATATAAGCCAGACAATGATGAGGCTATCCGTCAGACATACGCTTATATCAATGACTTTGACACAAAGATTGGTGTACCAACAGAGGATCATCCTGTTACATCTGCCGACGAGGCATCTGATGCCTTCAAGGATGGACTCTATACAGTAACAGCATACGGTCTTGTGACGGACAACACGTTGCGCCTTGGTATTGCAAACCGTCTTCGTACTGGTGAACAAGGTGTTCTCTGGGCTGGTGGCGTCAAGCTCACCTATCGTGCAAAGAATGCTGATGCTTGTGCTTCACTCCTCACGTCACTCGAAGATATTGCCAATACAGTAGTCATTGGTGACCTTGGAAAGGAAGAAGTGAACAA
>JAGCWG010000109.1 GCA_017961965.1 Bacteroidaceae bacterium
TACTTGGTTTGGGACCAAGGGGTCGCACGTTCGAGTCGTGTCATCCCGACTAACATTAAGCGATAGAAGCTTAAGGGCGTTTAGCTCAGCTGGTTCAGAGCATCTGCCTTACAAGCAGAGGGTCGGCGGTTCGAATCCGTCAACGCCCACTAAAGTATAACTTATTATTTATGAAAAGGAGAGATTTTGTCTCTCCTTTTTTGTTTTCTTTAACACTAAAATGTTTCACGATTGTTGTTATTGTTCCACGGATTTTTCTTATCTTTGCAAGCAAAATGAACGTAAGAGAGAGAAACACGCCAATTGTGTTTCTTGCTTGAATGAAAAAGGAATTAAGTATGGGAAAAATCATTGCTTTGGCAAATCAGAAAGGTGGAGTTGGTAAAACCACGACTGCTATTAACCTTGCAGCGTCGCTTGCAACTCTCGAAAAGAAGGTACTTGTTGTTGATGCCGACCCTCAGGCAAATGCATCGTCTGGTCTTGGTGTCGATATCCAACAGGTTGAGTCGTCAATATACGACTGTATCGTAAATAATGCTGATCCACATGAATCAATATATACAACAGATATAGACGGCTTGGATATTATCCCAAGCCACATAGACCTTGTTGGTGCAGAGATAGAGATGCTTAACGTAGAGAAACGTGAGACAGTACTCAAGCGTATTCTTGACCCTATGCGAGCTGAGTATGACTACATTCTTATCGACTGTTCTCCTTCTTTAGGTCTTATCACTGTAAACTCTTTGACTGCGGCTGATTCTGTCATTATTCCTGTTCAGTGTGAATATTTTGCACTTGAGGGAATCAGCAAGCTTCTCAATACAATCAAGATTATCAAGTCAAAGCTCAATCGTAACCTTGAGATTGAAGGCTTCCTCCTCACTATGTTCGATTCACGTTTGCGTCTCGCAAATCAGATTTATGATGAGGTTAAGCGTCACTTCCAGGAACTCGTGTTCAAATCTGTTATCGAGCGTAACGTCAAGTTGGGCGAAGCTCCATCACATGGTATTCCTTGTATCTTGTATGATGCAGAATCAAAGGGCTCAAAGAACTATGTTTCCTTGGCTCGAGAGTTGATTGCTCGTGGCTAAGTCTTTTTCTGTTTGCATCTCCATTGCTCGCTTTGCATAAGTATCATGTTTGTGGAGTGTAAATATGGTGTTTTTGCTTCGTAAACATACGCTTTATGTATCGTATATATGATGTATGTTAAGGTGTGGGCAGATGCTATTAACCGTTAAATAATCGCTATCAAGATGGCAGTAAAAAAGAAATTCACAGCATTGGGTCGTGGACTTGATGCCCTCATATCTACGGAAGAGGTTCAGCCAGAAGGCTCTTCCACTATCAACGAGATTGACCTCGGTCTCATCTATGCCAATCCTAATCAGCCTCGTCGTGAGTTTGATGAAGAGGCACTTCAGGAGTTGGCTGATTCTATTTCGGAAATAGGTATTATCCAGCCTATCACTCTTCGTGAGCAGGAGGATGGCAAATATATGATTATTGCGGGTGAACGTCGTTTTCGTGCATCGCAAAAGGCAGGACTCCGTTCAATCCCTGCATATATCCGTAAGGCTTCTGACGAGAATGTGATGGAGATGGCTCTTATCGAGAATATCCAGCGTCAGGATCTTAACTCTATAGAGATTGCGCTTACTTATCAGCATTTGATTGACCAGTACGGACTCACTCAAGAGAAACTATCAGACAGGGTAGGTAAGAAGCGTGCAACCGTTGCTAATTTCCTTCGTCTTCTCAAGCTTCCTGCACCTGTTCAGGTGGCTCTTCAGAATCACGACATTGATACTGGTCATGCGCGTGCACTTCTTGCTCTTGATGATCCAAAGGCTCAGGTTAAGCTCTTCAAGGAGATTCTTCAGAAGGGGTACTCTGTACGCAAGGTCGAGGAAATCATCAAGCAGATGAATGAGGGAGGTAATGCTCCTACTGATTCTAAGAAGAAGCCTGCTTTGTTGCCAGAGTTTGACGGCCTTCGTCAGGAATTGTCAAACAAGATTGGTTCTAACGTGAGTGTTTCATGTGCAAAGAATGGTTCTGGTAAGGTTACATTCTCATTCAAGAATGCTGATGACCTTAGAAGAATTGTGGCGATGTTGAACGTGTAAGAATTAGAAATTGGGAATAGGGAATGTGGAATTGTTTGTGTATCGTTACAAGCTATTATGAAACCATCTTCATAAGACTTATTCCTATTAAGATTCTTCTGATTCGTAAATTAATTACAAAGGCGAGTACTGACTTGCAGAAAAGTGCTAATAAATCATTTTTTACATAGAATAATCGTTTTGTCAATGGTACTGCTTTCACATGGTTATGCGTGTGCAAAGCAGGCATTTTCTGTCCCTGACGATAGTGTTGTGACAGATTCTGCGGCTGTTGTTCGTGTCGATAGTGTAAAGATTGGTGCGCCAGTAGAAATGGCAGAAGTCGATACCGTCGTCGTCGATTCGGCAGTTCGTCTTATGACAGCCATGTCTGCCGAGTCGCTTAGTACAACAGACAATAATATTCCCATTAAGAATGAACGATGGATTCCAGATCCAAAGAAGTCAATGTGGCTTGCCATCGTTTTTCCTGGTGGAGGACAGATATACAATAGGAAATACTGGAAACTGCCTATTATATATGGTGGATTCATGGGTTGCTTCTATGCTTTGAACTGGAACAATACGATGTACCGTGACTACTCACAGGCTTACATCGATATTATGGACAGCGATGAGAATACCAAGAGTTTTATGAACTTTCTTCCTGCGGGTTACAACGTGGAGCAGAATATGTCGCGTTTGCAGGATTTGTTCAAGCGTAAGAAAAACTTCTACAGGCGCTATCGTGACATGAGTCTCTTCTGCATGATTGGTGTTTACTTGATTTCTATCGTCGATGCCTACGTCGATGCAGAGATGTCAAGTTTCGATATCAGCAAGGATCTATCTATAAAGTTGTCACCAGCCGTGATAAACGACCGTCTGAATGCAAGGACAATGCCTTCGCTCAATGGTTCGTCGTATGGAATAAATTGTAGTTTGAACTTTTAGGACATGATGTATAATATGAAATATATATTGCTTTCTTCATTCTTGTTCCTGTCATCATGTGCTTTTGCGCAGAATGTGACTGGAAATGATGATGACAAGACAGAAGATATTGATTTGCCAGAGGGAATGTTAGTTTCCGATGAAGAATTGATGGAAGACTATGTGAACAAGGAGAATCTTCACGTCATTGCCAATCCTGCCATCAAGGATTTGTCATACGACGATTCTGTCCTTGTGAGCCGCCTTCTTCGCATCCCTACAACTATAGAGATGCCGCTCAATAATGTTACTCGCAAGTTTATTGAACAGTATTCCAATAAGCGTAAGCGTTCTGTGGCAATCATGCTTGGTAGTGCCAACTTCTATATGCCTATTTTCGAGGAAGCGTTGGAACGCTACGGACTTCCACTCGAACTCAAGTACCTACCTGTTATCGAGTCAGGACTTCGTCCTTCTGCCACTTCACGAGTAGGTGCAGCAGGTCTTTGGCAGTTCATGATTCATACTGGTAAGCGTTATGGACTTGAGATAAACACACTCGTTGATGAACGTCGTGACCCAGTCAAGTCATCTGATGCAGCTGCTCGTTACCTCAAGGATTTGTATGATATGTTCGGTGACTGGGGACTTGCCATTTCTGCCTACAACTGTGGAGAAGGTAACGTGCAGAAGGCTATACTTCGCTCAGGCAATACCGACCATGCTGATTTCTGGACTGTATATGACCGTTTGCCAAGAGAGACACGAGGCTATATGCCAGCCTTCATTGCGGCAAACTACATCATGAACTATTATTGTGATCACGGCATCAACCCGTACGAGGCTTCATTGCCTGTGGAGTCAGATACGGTTGTTGTAAAGGCAGAACTCAAGTTCTCTCAGATTGCCTCGGTATGTGGTATCTCGATGGAGGAACTTCGTGCACTCAATCCGCAGTATCGTCGTGACATCATTCCTATGGGATATGCTCTTCGCCTCCCATCTTCAGCTATTGAGCAGTATGTGACACATGAGGTGGAGATTGCGACTACAACTCCTACCGATGGTTCAATCCGTCGTCCTGTTGTGGAAGACCCGGAGACATGGCGTCAGACAACGGCAAGGAACAATAAGAGAGGCAGGAATATAGCCGCGGTTAGTACTGCTGGGGCAAAATACCATACTGTCAGGAGTAACGAAACACTTGGTAGCATTGCACAAAAATACCATACAACGGTTAAGGCTTTGCAACGCTTAAACGGAATGGGTAAGAAGACGCTTATCAATGCAGGAAAGGCTATTCGTGTCAAGTAAGATATATAATGAGTAATTAGTAATGAGAAATAAGTAATAACTGTGTAACAGTCAGATAACTTACGGGTACAATGTGAGTTTGTTCTGAACCGAAGCTATTACTCATTGCTAATTACTCATTTCTCATAAAAATGGGTATTAACGGTAAAAGAATGTGGTTATGGATGAAGAGAAAATGATACAAGAGGCTTTTGATCATCTCATTGAAAGTTATCTTGCAACAAAGCATCGCAAGAAAGTCGAGAAGATAACCAAGGCTTTCAATTTTGCTAAGCATGCTCATAATGGTGTGCGTCGTCTCTCTGGCGAGCCATACATCATGCACCCACTTGCAGTTGCACAGATTGTATGCTCCGAGATAGGACTCGGCTCAACATCCATTTGTGCAGCACTTCTTCACGATGTTGTGGAAGATACCGACTATACCGTTGAGGATATAGAGAATATGTTTGACCCAAAGATAGCGCAGATTGTCGATGGGTTAACAAAGATTTCGGGTGGTATCTTCGGAGATCAGGCATCTGCTCAGGCTGAGAACTTCAAGAAACTATTGCTCACCATGAGCGATGACATACGTGTCATCCTTATCAAGATTGCCGACCGACTTCATAATATGCGTACTCTCGGTTCACAACCTGTGAACAAGCAATACAAGATTGCGGGAGAAACGCTCTACATCTATGCGCCTCTGTCCCATCGTCTTGGACTCAACAGTATCAAGACTGAACTCGAAGACCTCAGTTTCCGCTATGAGCATCCTGAAGAGTATGCCATGATTGAGAAGAAACTTGAGGCAACACGTTCAGAGCGTGATACCGTGTTCGATGAGTTTACCGCACCTATACGCAAACAGCTCGATGCTCTCGGACTAAAATACGAAATCAAACAGCGCATCAAGTCGCCTTATTCCATCTGGAACAAGATGCAGAACAAGCATGTCACCTTTGAGGAGATATACGACATTCTCGCTGTGCGAATAATATTTGAGCCTAACGATGTTGCTGCCGAACTCAATGAATGCTTCAACATTTACGTTGGCATTTCCAAGATATACAAGTCGCATCCTGACCGTCTCCGTGACTGGGTTTCTCGTCCAAAGGCTAACGGCTATCAGGCACTTCACGTCACACTCATGTCTAACAAGGGTGAGTGGATTGAGGTACAGATACGTTCACGCCGCATGGATGAGATTGCAGAGAAGGGCTTTGCTGCTCATTGGAAATACAAGGATGGCGATAAGGATGAGACTGATGCTGAGAATGAGCTTGACAAGTGGCTCACTACCATCAAGGAGATACTTGATGACCCACAGCCAGATGCCATGGATTTCCTCGATACCATCAAGCTTAACCTCTACGCATCTGAAATATTCGTCTTTACTCCAAAGGGAGATATACGTACAATGCCAGCTGGTTCTACGGTTCTCGACTTTGCGTTCTCCGTTCATACATTCGTGGGTAGCCATTGCATCGGAGCAAAGGTGAATCACAAGCTTGAGCCTATTACTTACAAGCTTCAGAGTGGTGACCAGATTGAGGTACTCACATCTAAGACACAACACCTCAAACGCGAATGGCTTGATATTGCTACTACAGGTAAGGCTACAACAAAGATTCTTGCTGCACTTCGCAAGGAGGAGCGTGAAGCTCGTCGTGTTGGTGAGGAAAAACTGGATGCTTTCCTTCAGGAGGCGGGCATTGAGAAAGATGCTGCTGCAGTTGACAAACTATGCAAATTCCATGGTTTTGACAAGGCAGACCAGTTATATATGGCTATTGCCAATGGTGATGTTCAGCTCAGTCATGATGACGTACTCCGCGTACAGAACAAGACACAAGCAGGTTGGCGTCGCCTCTTCTCCTTTGGTAAGAGGAAACAGGATGCTGACATCGAGACGAAGGATGACAACAAAGGTAATGTGATAGACAAGAAGACGATTCTTGCCATCTCTGAACCTAATATCAATAACAAGTACATGCTTTGTGACTGCTGTCGTCCTATCCCTGGTGATGCTGTCATGGGATATGTTGATGAAAACAATAAGGTAATCATTCATAAGCTACAGTGCACTGTGGCACAACGTCTCAAGGCGAACCACGGTAACCGCATCGTCGGTGCACGTTGGGAGATTAGTGGCTCGATGCAGTTTGAGGCTTCAATTTCGCTCCGAGGAATTGACAAGCCGGGTGTACTTAATCAGATGACTGATGTTATTTCGCGTGTACA
>JAGCWG010000110.1 GCA_017961965.1 Bacteroidaceae bacterium
ATACCGTTACATCATCATCGACAGGACAGAAATAAGCAACCTGCGGAGAATTACCCTTTATCGTGTCACAAGGAACATAGAAGAAATCCTCTGCAAAATCTGCCTTTCTTCCGTTTGCTGTATTTATGTTTGAGTCAAAGACATTGAATGACTCCGATGAATTTACGATTTCTTTACCATTCCTTCCTGCAACAGTCATCTTCAGTTTGTATGTACCCATTGGTACAATAGAACTCTCTGCAAACATGGACGACAACTTGAATGGTTGATTTGAAGTAATAGCCTTCTGTGCAACCTCCTTGCCATTAAGGAAAAGAGTACAGTTGACCTCAGTAGCAATATTGTTTTTGAGAGCATCAACGACATTTACCACAACGTCTTTTTCATTGTTCAGGTCAATCACACTGCCACTCTCAAAGAATACGGCAAGACCATCCTTGAACACACGGACGGAATACTCCTTCTCATGTGTCTCACCAGCAGAATCTGTTACCTTTGCATATACCTTGAAACATGTACATGGCACATCATCCTTTTCCACTACAAGAGGAAGTTTAATGTAGAACTTTCCATCATTGTCTGTCTTAACATTTCCGTTGCCATACACCTCACCCTTGTCAGATGCGTAATACCACCAACGATGGAATTGATATGTCCTTTCAAGACGATACTCAACATTAGCACCTTGAACAGGTACACCAGAATATGTTCTTGCCATACCTTCAACAATTACAGAATCGCCAATCGTTGCAGATTCATCCATATTGCTACCATCATTCTTCTTGTGACCAAGGCTCAGTTCCCACTCTGGACGCTTATACTCTTCTACCTTATATATTATACTGCCATCACCACATGAAATAACATAGTCTCCAACCTCGGCATCAGCAGGAAGGGTGAATGAGAAATCAAAGCTACCAAAGGAATTTGTATTAAGCTCTCGCTTAAATATCTGTTTACGATTACGTCCTGTACTCTCACATTTAATATTCAACTTGTAATCGCCTTGTACATCGAATTTATCCTTTGACGTTTCCCTATATACAACACCGCCTACGTGCACTGTCTGCCCAGGACGATATATTTTCCTGTCGAGGAAGAAGTTCACCTTGTTCCTTGTTTTAGGATTAACGTCCATTTTATTAAAACAATGTACATTCAACACAGTGCTATCACACTTGTCACGATAAGCACTGATTATAAGATTACTTGGAGAATAAAACACTTTCCCGAAAATGACTTCACCATTAGTATCAGAAACATGAGAGTCAAGAAACAGAAAGCTTCCATCATTCATTCGTTCCTTACAAGTAACTTTAATTCCGTTTACTGGCTTGCCTGTATTAGCATCCAACACATAACAACGAAGGTTTTCTCCATCATTGACAGCTGCCTGTTTTATAGAACTAATTTCTAAAGTCTGGACATACTTCTCCCCATTTGATTTGAATACGAGCACATACTTACCCGCAGGAAGAGATGTTGAAACAGAATCCTTGCCCATGACAGGCAGATTATCCTTCTTACGCTTTCTGTTAGCCTCGTCATTACCAAAGAAGAAATCAAGTCTTTTCACAATCTTGCCTGTTTCCTTTGGCTTTTGTTCCCAGCGGAACAAACTATTTGTCTCGCCAACATATTCACGTATTGTCAAGCTTGCCGACTTACTGTTCCAATAACTGACTATTACATCAAAAGGCTTATCTGCAATAAAAGAATTACGTGCCTTTACATTATAGGTGACAGATGGTCGTATGGCTGCCATTTCCATATTTATATATTCATTTACGAAACGTGACTTTGCATATTTCTTACGACATTCACGCCAGAACAAGAGTCTTGAATCTCTATTGTCAGACAAGACAGAATCCTTTATCGCATAATAAGTCATTACATCATCCAAGACTTCCACACTTTTCTTTCTGCCAAGTTTCTTATACAAAGACTTCAACTCGTTAAGATGCTTGTATCTGTTCTTACCTTCAATATTCATACTATTCATGTACAAATCATACATAACAT
>JAGCWG010000111.1 GCA_017961965.1 Bacteroidaceae bacterium
TACCGTAAGAATACGTACATACTGCTTGGTTGTCTGTCCCGTAGGGTCTGTAACAAGCATATAGTCCATGCCGTATGATTCATTATGATTGAAGTAGCCACGCTCAAAAGGGTCGGACACGATGGTATCAACCGTGAGATACGACCACTTATCTTCCTTAACCTTCGATGTTATATTCTTGAGGAATGTTGAAGGGTCACCGAAGAACTTGCGTTCGTCTGGTGTCTGAATGGTGTCTGCCCAAAGGTAGTTTTCCTTCATCATATCAAACACCCAGTTGTTGTGCTGAGTGAGAGCCAAATACTCATGCGTCCTATCCTCTCCGCTACAAGCACAAAGAAGAAGAATGGTTGCACTCAATATCTTAATTTTATCAATAATCTTCATATATTTGCGTTATATTTCGGATAAAATCCAAATTTCTTGCAAAGATAATAAAAAACTTAGTATATTTGCACCATAACACATATATTAAATTATCAACAATTAAAAACACAAATTATGAGGAAGATTTTCGTTGCTATTGCTGCCATTGCAGCAATCACATTCTCGTCTTGTGGCAACTCCACTAACGAGGCAACAGATCAGGACACTACTGAAGTTGAAGAACAGACAGACGAGCTTGCAGCTCTTGAGGAAGCAGTAGCATCAGGCGATGAAGATGCTGTAAAGGAAGAGCTTTCTAAGCTTCATGAACTTGCTGCCAACCTTGACTCTACTGAGGTAAAGAAGTTTGCATACAAGCTTCAGGAGTTTGCAGCTAACCATAAGGAAGATCTCGACAAACTTGCAACTGGAGAGTTCACAGTAGCCGACATCATCAACGGAATCCAGTCAGCTCCTGCTACAGCAAGCGCACTCGGAAACGAGGCTAAGGATGCTGCAACATCTGACGCCAACACCGTAAACAAACAGGTAAAGGCAGCTGCAGAAGAGACCAAGGCAAAGATTAAGGAAGATGCCAAGGCTAAGGCAAATGAAGCAGCCGAAGCTACAACACAGAAAGCTAATGAGGAAGCAACAAAAGCTATCAATAGCGCAGCAGAAGCACTCAAGAAAAAGTTGAAGTAAACAAAAAGACAAAAAACTCCAGAGGATTCACATTCCCCTGGAGTTTTTTCTTTAATACTTACTCAGCCATGGTTTTAGTTCATTGGCAATAACTTCATCATAGCCATAAGCATCTTCGTAATACTCGACGACGTTGGTTTCTGGATTCGGATAAGCCGTGAAATAGACGATGCGTAGAGGAATGTGTGGACTGACGTCCTGATAGTTCATGAGCATAATAGGATGCGGTTCGTCCTCATGCTCCTCAACCCATTTCTTTCCCCAGTCGGATTCTGGTTCCATATCTATGGATATACGAAGACGGTCAAGCCGTCGCTCACTTATATCATGAAGCATGAAGAGTGCCATCTCGTATGGTCTCTCTATGCGAATGCAACCATGAGATATAGAACGATGGACATAATTGAAGGCACGATGATTGTTGGTATCGTGAAGATATATACCATAGTTGTTGGCAAAACGGAAGATAATACGACCGAGCGAGTTATCTTTACCTCGATGCTGGGCAATACGCACAATACCATTCTCCATCTCCTCCCTTGTGACAGAAGAAGGCTTGAGCGTATCTCCCGTACTACGACTGATGACAAAATAGTCATTACGTGCAAAATAAGCAGAATCGCCTGCATGGGACAGAAAGTCGGACTTAACAATGTTCTGAGGTACTATCCACTCTGGATTGACTTGCATATAGCTTATCACACTACTCAGCATTGGCGACTTATGTTCCTTCCCGCCATAGCAGATACGCATCGAGAGAATAGAGTCGGGACATATTGCCCAAAGTTGCTGAGACGGGAGGTTTACTAGGATATGCCTACCCAAAGTATCGGTATCTGGAACGATTCTGTTGCCAAGGGAGTCTAGACGTGGAACGATTCGCCAACGAAGGCGTTCCATATTTAATGTCAATGCAAGGCGCACACTATCAGGGACGTTCTGCATCTCCTTACGAAGAGCACGATAAGCCTTATCTACTGGGACGGCATCATGAAGGGTCTTCATACGGTTATCGGACGCCATCACGCCAATCAAGGATTCAATGTCTGGTGTCTCTACCACATGGTCATATAGACGACGGAAAACTTTATCATCAGTATCGGGTACATACTCCATACGATTGAAAAGGATGTCTGGACGCACGAATCCATAACGGAATCCTGTGACGAAGCGCATATACGCTCTCGACAGATTGAAGTCGAGGCGAGGAAGAACGTCGTTGATGTCAAGTCCGAGAGTATCGAAGTCAAGGGAACGGACTATATTCATATCCTCTGCAATCTGAGGAATGCAGAATGCGTTGGAGTCAAGTCCTGCAAGACGAACCTCGTTGCGTATGAACGAGAGCATCGCCTCTGCATCATCACTCATGCCCTCACGTGAGAACCAGAGACCCGCATCATCACCTTCTGCATTATGATACCGTAAGAGAACCTCTTTGTCGGATGCCGTACATGTGTCAGCATCATTCTTCATACCATGGAATGCCTCAACTATACGTGCCATGTCAATGGAATCGGCATAACGGCCAAAGGCGGATATCTCAGCATCCACCACAGACGTACCGCCGGAATGACAAGAGGTAATAAACAAACTGACGGTAATAAAAAGAAGGGAATAAATTCTATACTTCATTTTTTGGTAGGATAAAACTGTAGAGCGAAGCTTTATACTTCGCCCTATATTGATGGTTAGTATAAATTACACAAGGATTAGTTACTTGCGAACAGCACGAACATTAAATCCGTTCATGCGATACTCGCTTTCAAGTCTGTATATGTCTTCCTCAAACATAATAAGGATAGCACTATTATTAAGATACTTGTCCTCACGAAGAGAAGATGACCAATAGCCACCGGTTACGCCTTTAGAATAAAGTTCTGTGCCCATCTTAGCGCCACCAGCGGGGAAGAAGATTGACTTACCATTATGTCCAGTAATGACATAGCCATTTGCTTCAACATTGTTGTAAGAAGTCACCCATTCCCAAGTACACTCTTTGATGAGTTCTTCATACTCGGCAGATGTAGGCATACGCCAGTCATTACCCATCAGTTTAGTTGCCACATCATCGGCAGCCTCAAGGACTTTAAGTCCATCTACCTTACCACATTCTTCATCAGCGCAATACTTGGTAAGGGTATTTGCCTTACCTGAGCACCAACGATAGTCTGCCCATGTATAGCTTGTCTTTTCATTCATCTCTCCCCATGAAAGATAATAGCCAAAGTCAGTAGGAACAGTTGCCCCTACATTCATGGTAGCCCACTTCAAGCCAGAAGGGAGACCGAGGTCAACATACTCATACTTTGTATTCTTTGGTTCGTCCTTTTTTTCATTATCAAGGTCGAAGTCACATGATGCGAGCAGCACAAATGACAGGATAAAACAGATTTTCTTCATTTTCTTAATAATATTTGTTAATGGTTATGGATATGACAAGTCAAAGATGACTTGTACAATTAGTCATTAGTCACCCTCCCCTCGGGGAGGGATGGGGAGGGGGCCGTATCCCCTACTCTATCTTTGCCCATGCAGTCACGGCAAATGTAACCAAACAGAGAGCCATGATAAGTATGAAGAATGACTGATAGCCAATATTTTCAGAAATAAGTCCTGACACCATTCCAGGAAGCATCACACCACCAAGGTACTGTCCTGCCGTACAGATAGAAAAGACAGATGTGCTACGTTCGCCACGTGAGAAAGTAACAAGGAAAAGAGTGTATGCGGCAAAACCAAGACCATAGCCTATCTGCTCAATACAGAGGCAACTACCAATAACCCACAGGTTATCCGTTGGTACAGAACTCAGATAGACAGACACTACATCGGGCACAGTAATGCTAAGCACGAGAGGCCAAAGACAACGCTTCAGTCCCCACTTTGACACAGCCCAACCGCCTATGATACCACCAGCAAGGAGACCTATAACGCCAAGCGTTCCACTAATGAATCCGACATCTACGTTACTGAGTTCAAGTCCTCCCTCTGCCTTGCTACGTGTGA
>JAGCWG010000112.1 GCA_017961965.1 Bacteroidaceae bacterium
ATCATCAGCATACTCAAGTATTTCAGTCCTCCAGAGGACATACACGCCTACACCATCTGGGGCTTAGGGTCGTTTGCAAGCGTATCTGCATCACAGATAGGGCTCTTTGCGGGTATAATGGTGGTACTTCTTGCTGCTGCCATGTTCCTCGTCAAGCCACTCAACATGCTTCTGCTTGGAGAGAACTACGCCCAGAACCTCGGACTTAACGTGGCACAGGCAAAGGTTTGCATCATCCTGTCTTCAGGATTCCTTGTGGCAATATGCACGGCATTCTGTGGTCCTATATCGTTCCTCGGACTTGCCGTACCGCACCTTGCAAGAGGACTGTTCCGCACGGCTGACCACCGCATCATCATGCCTGCATCACTCCTCACAGGCGCGTTGCTTGCCTTGGCGTGCAACCTCATAGCACGAATACCGGGGGCAGAAGGTGCGTTGCCCGTCAACTCCGTCACCTCGCTCATAGGCGCACCGGTAGTTATCTGGGTAATATTCAGTAATCGCAGGAGATAAGCTCTTCCCTTGCCATGTACGACAAGGAGATTTTTTAATTTTGAATTCTAAATCACTCATACAATGATACTTGACATCGTATTATTCATAATAAGCCTTGCGGCAATAATAAAGGGTGCTGACTTAATGACGGATGGTGCAGCCGCCGTGGCACACAGATTCGGCATCCCGACAATGGTAATCGGCATGACCATTATCGCAATAGGTAGTTCTGCACCTGAATTTGTGGTAAGCGCACTCGCCTCTTTCCACGGCAACACGGACATGGCAATAGGAAACGTGGTGGGAAGCAACATCTTCAACATACTCACCATCATCGGCGTCACATCCTTCCTTGCGCCTATAACGGCAAGTCCGGGCAATATCCGCAACGACGTTCCGTTTGTCGTACTGTCCTCACTCGTAGTAGCCATTACGGCACTTGACGGAGTATTTGCATCAGGAGCAGCAAACGAGATAAGCCGCTCAGAGGGAATGCTTCTCCTCTGTATGTTCGCCATCTTCCTGAGCTACACCTTTGCCATGGCTAAGGGCGACGGTGAAGATACAAACACATCATCGCTCAGCGACAAGGTGAAGAACATGAAGCTGTGGCTGTCCATTGTATTCATCGTCGGAGGACTTGCCGCACTCATCTTAGGTGGTAACCTCCTTGTCAACAGCGCATCAAGCATAGCCATCCAACTCGGAGTGAGCCAGTCAATCATCGCGCTCACGATTGTCAGTATCGGTACTTCGCTTCCAGAACTGGCTGCTTCGGCAATGGCAGCAAGAAAGGGCGACAATGCCATGGCACTCGGAAACGTAGTGGGAAGTGCCGTATTCAACGTATTCTTCGTACTTGGTGTTTCGGCAACCATTGCCCCACTCTCATTAGGAAACATTACAACAATAGACGTTGCGACTCTCGTATTGGCTTCTTGCCTCTTCTGGCTGTTCAGCCGAACACACTTTGAGGTCAAGAAGTGGGAAGGCGCAATTCTATTGATAGTCCAAATACTTTATTATATATACCTTGTAACAAATGCAACAACAGAAATCAATTGAAATAAATGACCTTTGCACAGGTTATATCGTAGATAAGAAAAACAAGATTATCTCAGACAAGCTTACTGCAAAGATTTTCCCTTACGAGCTCACATGCCTTCTCGGACCTAACGGAGCAGGTAAGTCAACACTCCTCCGTACACTTGCAGGATTCCAGCCTGCCCTCGGAGGAAGCATAACCATAGGTGGCGACAGCATCAAGAGTTTCAAGAGCAAGGACCTTGCCAGGCTCATAAGCGTTGTCCTTACCGACAATGCAGGCATCAAGAACATGACTGCCTACGATGTTGTGGCAATGGGACGTGCTCCTTACACAGGCTTCTGGGGCAAGCTCCGCGAGCAGGACAAGAAGACAATAGACAAGAGCTTCGAGTGGGTGAACATCGTGGAACTGAAGGAAAGGAAGATGCAGACACTCTCTGACGGAGAGCGCCAGAAGGTCATGATTGCCAAGGCCATTGCACAGGAGACACCTATCATCTTCATGGATGAGCCGACAGCCTTTCTCGACTACCCAAGCAAGATACAGATGATGCTTCTGCTTCATCGCCTTGCCAAGTCACTCAAGAAGACCATTTTCCTCTCAACTCATGACCTTGAACATGCCCTTCAGGTGGCTGACCACATCTGGTTGCTCGACAAGGAGAACGGGCTTACCACAGGTTCACCAGAAGACCTCTCGGCACTCGGCATGATTGAGAAATACTTCAACCGTGACGGAATAACATACGACCGCAACCTCTGCACATTCAACATCGAGCATGAGACATCGCGTGAAGTCGTGGTCAACGGAGACAAGCACAGTCTTGACTACAAGCTTTGTTGCAAGGCTCTCATCCGCAACGGCATCAAGCCTGTTGATGATCGTGACGATGCAGTCAAGCTCCTTGTTCCAGGCGACGGCACATTCCGTCTCATAGAACGTGGCACAGAGATATATAATGTTGACCGTATAGAGCATCTTATTGCTACGGTGGTTCCAACAATCGTAAAAAACCAGATTTCCGACATTCGGGAAGCAGCAAACATGACTCAGTTTGAATGAAAAAGATACTATTCACATTCCTGCTCATAACAAGTTGTCTGTATTGCTTTGCAATACCGTCAAAGCGAGTACCCTTTACCGTCACACAGAGTGATGGTACAAGTCTCACGCTCATACTCATTGGTGACGAATCATTTCATTACCTCTCAACTACCGACGGAGTACCTGTAGTAGAGAATGACGGGGCTTATTTCTATGCAACGGTTGCAGACGGCACAATATCTGCGTCATCCATCCTCGCACACAACGAAGCCTTGCGCTCTGCAAGTGAGAAAGAATACATAGCTTCTGCCAACACCAAAGAAGACATCAGTTCCATTTGGTCATCACGCATCCGTAAGCGTAATGCAGCAAGGGTAAGGAAGTCGCCGGTCATGACTGGTAATGGTCGTCGAGGAGCGCCAAGCAAGGCTGCAAACATCTACGAGGGTAATAAGCGTGGTCTCGTCATCCTTGTGCAGTTTCCTGACAAGAAATTCAGAAACGGGCACACAAGGGCTGAGTATGATGACATGTTCAACAAAGAGGGCTATTCGGAGAACGACAACACAGGTTCCGTCCACGACTATTTCTATGCTCAGAGCTACGGTAAGTTCGACCTTGGATTTGACGTCATAGGTCCTTACACAGCTGCAAAGAGTTATTCATACTACGGTCAGAACGACAAGGACGGCAACGATATGCACGTATGCGAACTCGTAAAGGAGATTTGCAATGCAGCAAGCGAAGACATAGACTTTTCACGTTATGACTGGAATGGTGACTCAGAAGTAGAGCAGGTCTTCTTTGTCTATGCAGGTCCGGGCGAGCACACAGGTGCTGGTGCAAACTATATCTGGCCTCACGAATGGACACTTGAGGAAGGAGTTGAGTCAGGAGACGCAACAGGTCCTATATTCTTCGGCGACTACAAGATTAACACCTACGCCATGAGCTGCGAGCTTGTTGACAGAACGTCAGGCCTCATGGACGGCATAGGCACGGCATGTCACGAGTTTAGCCATTGCCTCGGATTACCAGACCTATACTGTACTAACAACGACGACTATGCCTTCGGCATGCACGTATATGACCTGATGTGTAACGGTGCATCCAACGGCCCTTATGCCTGCGGAGAATCACCATGTGGCTATACTGCCTACGAGAGATGGGTGGCAGGATGGCTTGAACCGATAGAGCTTAACGAGCCATGTACCGTGACTAATATGCCATGCCTGGGAGATGCTCCTATTGCATACATCATCTACAACGATGGCAACCGCAACGAATATTTCTTCTTGGAGAACCGTCAGGACACAGACCCTTGGTATCAATACACATATTGCTACACAGGCATCAGCGGACTCCTCATATACCATGTTGACTACGACAAGGATGCATGGGAATTCAACGAGGTGAACTTCAGCCACAACCATCAGCACATGGCTGTCGTTCCTGCAAGCGGTGGCTACGGCACACGCTCAAAGAATAGCTACGACGTGGAAAGAGCCACACTCGAAAAACAACTGTTCCCTGGTAGCAACAACGCAACCAATTTCACGGACAACACGCATATTTACTATGGTGGCAAGCTCTTCAACAAGAATACAGACGGAACGTACTACCTCCATAAGCCTGTCACAGACATAAAGGAGAAGGACGGACTTATCTCCTTCTCATTCATGGGTGGAGGCAAAGTGTACGACCTTACCGACATAAAGGACGCACAGGAGGAAGACAGCGCAGCTGAATACTTCACTCTCAGCGGAACCAGACTTTCTGCGCCACTCACTAAGGGTGTGTACATAATGCGCAGAAATAGAGTTAACAAGAAAATAATTATCAAATAAAAGA
>JAGCWG010000013.1 GCA_017961965.1 Bacteroidaceae bacterium
ATCGTGCACGCCGTCTGACATTCAAGGAAAAGAAGGAGTTTGAACAACTGGAGAAAGACCTTGAGGCTCTCAATAAGGAGAAAGCAGATATAGAAGCTGCACTATGTGGCGGCACAACATCCGTGGACGAGATAACACGAATGTCAAAGCGTCTCCCAGAGCTCAACGACGAAATAGACGAAAAGGAGATGCGCTGGCTCGAACTGAGTGAATTTGCATAGTTACGTTTCAAACACAAGAGCACAGAAAGCACTCTAAGTTTGAAAAGAAATTAACACGTTTCCGCATGCCAAACAAGGGCTTGAACAAAAAAAAGACGAAATTGTTATTCTCTTTCTTTTTATTTGCGTAACTTTGCGCACAGAATAAAAAATCTCATTAACAAAAAAACATTTAAATATATGAAACCAACTCTTTTCCTCCTCGCTGCAGGTATGGGAAGCCGTTACGGTGGTCTCAAGCAGCTTGATGGTCTTGGTCCTAACGGCGAGACAATCATGGATTACTCTATCTACGATGCGGTAAAGGCAGGCTTCGGCAAGATCGTATGGGTTATCCGTAAGGACTTCGAGGAGCAGTTCCGCACACAGATTCTCTCAAAGTACGAGGGTGTTGTTCCATGCGAACTTTGCTTCCAGAGCATCGACGCTCTTCCTGAGGGCTTCAAGTGCCCAGAAGGCCGTCAGAAGCCATGGGGTACAAACCATGCCGTACTTATGGGTAAGGACGTTATCAAGGAGCCATTCTGCGTTATCAACTGTGATGACTTCTATAATCGTGATGCATTCATGGTTATTGGCAAGTTCCTCTCAGAACTCCCAGAGGGTTCTAAGGGACAGTATGCAATGGTAGGATTCCGTTGCTGCAACACACTCTCAGAGAACGGTACAGTTTCTCGTGGAGTATGTTCTAAGGACGCAGAGGGTCACCTCACTACTTGCGTAGAGTGCACTAAGATTGCACGTCTCGAGGACGGTTCTGTTGCTTATCGTAAGGACAACAAGGACGATGGCGAGTGGGTTAAGATTGATCCAAACTCACCAGTAAGTATGAACATGTGGGGATTCACTCCTGACTATTTCGAGTACTCTGAGGAATACTTCAAGGAGTTCCTTTCTGACCCTGCAAATATGTCTAACCTCAAGTCTGAGTTCTTCATCCCATTGATGATTAACAAGCTCATCAACGAAGGAACTGCAACTTGTAAGGTTCTTGACACAACATCTAAGTGGTTCGGTGTAACTTATTCTGAGGACCGTCCAGATACTGTTGCTCGTATCGCTAAGCTTGTTGAAGAGGGTGTTTATCCAAACAAGCTCTTCTAATAGAATAGTAAAACTCGATGCTCTTTGTCGAGGGAAACTTTATATTTAATCACAGTTTTGGTGGCTGTACAATTACTTGTACAGCCTCTTTTTATATTCACAAGCCCTCATACAACGTGCTTCAGACAAAGTTCATCCCAACAAAATTTTCACGACAAAAGAACCGTCTATATTCAAGACGAACCATTATTGCGTTTTCAAATTTTAATATAATGCCTCATAAAATTTTGGATATGTTTAATTGATTTGGTATCTTAGTCGCATTAATAAATAAATCACAATTATTATGGCTGATGCAAAACCATTTATCAAATGGGTTGGCGGTAAAGGACAACTCATAAAACAGCTGGATGAACTTCTTCCCGCTGGCTTTGATAATTGGAGAAATGTTACATATATAGAACCATTTATAGGTGGCGGGGCTATGCTTTTTTACATGCTCCGTCGCTATCCTAATATTCAACATGCGGTAATTAATGACGTAAATCCAGATTTGATCACATGCTATCATACGGTTCGAGACATGCCTGCTTTGTTGATAGAATCCTTAAGAAACATTGAGGAAGAATATAATGCCATTCAATCTGAAGATGCAAAGAAAGATTTCTATATGGATATACGTGAACGCTATAACGAGAAAAATCTTGAACCGATAAAAAACACAACATTTTTCTTCTTCTTGAATAGGACTTGTTTTAATGGATTGTATAGAGTTAATA
>JAGCWG010000113.1 GCA_017961965.1 Bacteroidaceae bacterium
ACTTCCACCGTCTTAGTGCTGATGTAAACGAGGAAGAAGACAGCAAAGAGTGCAAGCGAACAGATGATACCCGGCACTCCCACACGTCCAGCGAGATAGTCAATCACGAGGATGCCGTGCATTCCTCCGAGCTTGAGGAACGAGCGGTCAAGATATGGGATGTAAGTACCGATGAAGGCAAGGCACACGCTGAGCCAGAGCATGAACAGTGCCGAGAAGATGAACTTCTTGACAAGTCGGATGCGGTACACATTCATCAGTCGGAATCCTACGAGGATGAAGAACGGAGGAATGATGAATGAGGCAAGGCCGAAACAGTTGTTGAGGAAGAAGAAAGCCGTGTTTGCACCCAGTGAGCCGCACACGTTCCTTATGTCGTGGCTGTCATAGTCGCCATTGCCGTCAAGGAGTGAATAATCCACGTCACCCGTGAAGAGGTATGATATGAAGGCAATGAGCATGAAGATGGCAAATAACACAAGAGCAAAGCCTATACCAAAAAAGGATAGACTTTGCTTTCCGACACCCTCATACGCATTCAAAGTCGAAGAACCGTCATCGACCTCTGGTTTCAATTTACCTTTGCTCTGAGTTGATTTCTTTGTTGTCTGTTTAGTGGCCATTAATAATATTTACATTCAAGTTTCGCTTACGCTTCACTTGCAAGGAGTTAAAAAGAGGAGTTAACTTCGTGGAGTTAAAGAGGAGTTAAAAAGACGAATGCTCATCGCAAGTGGTTTGGGATAAACGAAAATTTAGAAAATTATGGAAAATTTGTTTCATCTCATTTTCTATTGTTTTCGTTCTCATTTTTACGAAGAATATTAGAAGAAATTTTCTTTAATTTTTTTAATTTTCGTTCTTCTTAAAATCAGCGAACAATCAAACGTCTCTTTATCTTCCTATATAACTACAATTTAACTACATTTTAACTACAAGATAACTACTCCATTTTAACTACAAGCTAAAGAGATGAGTTAATATTAGCACTTAATATTAAGTTCCTTCACTATTGCACTAATCTCGCCCATCGTAGTGATGCGGGCAGGTACAAGAGGAAGGCGAAGTTCGTTTTCGATAAGTCCCATGCTGCTGAGCATTGCCTTTACTCCTGCAGGGTTACCATCCACGAACAACAGTTTGAACAATTCTGTAAATTTGTGATGGATGGTAAGAGCGTTCTGGTAGTCGCCGTTGAGAGCGAGGCGAACCATGCGGCTGAATTCCTTAGGAAGGGCGTTTCCGATGACGGAGATGACGCCTGCGGCACCGAGTGTGATGAGCGGGAATGTTATTCCGTCGTCACCTGATATTACGTCAAAGTCGGCTGGCTTGTTCTTGATGATATCGTCTATCTGAGTGAAGTTGCCGCTTGCCTCCTTGACGGCTACGATGTTCTCACAGTCACGAGCAAGTCGGAGTGTTGTCTCGGCTGTCATGTTCACTCCCACGCGTCCAGGAACGTTGTAGAGAACGACAGGAACAGGGCTTGCTTCTGCTATTGCCTTGAAGTGCTGGTAGAGACCTTCCTGTGATGGCTTGTTATAGTAAGGACATACGCTGAGGATTCCGTCTATCCCCTTGAAGTTCGTATTCTTGATGGTTTCAATGACAGCGGCAGTATTGTTGCCACCCATACCCAGAAGAATAGGTATGTTACGTCCCTGAACCTTCTCCTTTACTATATCGATTATATTTTGTTTTTCCTCAGCGTTGAGACAAGGTGTCTCACCCGTTGTTGCGAGGATACAAAGGAAGTCTATCCCGTTAGATATCTGGTAATCCAGAAGGCGGCGGAGAGCGGTGTAGTCAACTGCGCCCTCGCTCGTGAATGGAGTGATGAGCGCAACGCCCAAGCCCGTAAATTTGTTTCGTGACATATTATTTATTATCTGTGTTGTTTTCTAAATATGGTGCAAAAATACAAAATTATTACGAAACAATTATTATTTTTTTACTTTTTTTATTTTCAACCTCACAACATACTTATTTCGTAGCGAAAGGTAGTGAGATTTGGAGATAAACACAGAGAGCAGAGGACACGGAGTTGTTAAGGCTGTGAGGTTTCAGGTTATCGGGTCGCTACGCTTTCAGGTCTGAATGTTCATTGCCACATGTATCAAACCTAACAACCTAAAAACCTGATAACCTGAAAACCTCTCAAGATATTCTCTGTGCCTCTGCGCTTCCTTAATTCTTAATTTAGAATTGTCGGGGAGCTTTTCACGTAATAATCCGAAAAATCCTTGCACCCTTCGGGCAGTTCATGCCTCGTAAGACAGGCACCAATGCAGTTGGCAACATCCAACAGATTATTGTAGAGTCTCTCGCCTGGGGTGTCATTGTCAGGATATACATGCAGGTTCAATCCCTTGTGGAGGGAACGTAGGCGAGCAAAATCCTCATCCTTGAGTGTCGTTGCCGAAGGGATGGCTATGGCTTTCTTACCCGAACTGAGGAGTGCTATGCAATCGGTCACACCCTCACTCACATAGAGCGGCTCGTTATCCTTGAGATAGCGGAGTATGGGGAGATTGAACACGTGAATACTGCTGTTGCGTGGAAAACGGAAACGTGGCACACCTTCCTTTTTTACCAACGCACGACTCTGCACATTCAGTACCCTACCGTCAATGTCACGGTACGGAAACAGTAGCGAAGGAGCATCGTAGAACGGCTTGCCAGCCCTCCAGCATGGAGTGGGTTCAATGATGCTGCTGATGCCCAACCACTCCACCACCTTGGGATTATAGTGTCGCTGACCGAAGAGAAAATCACGTGCCACCTGATTCAATACAGGACGACTCACAAGGCTCGACAGATAGTCCACATCGGGAGGATAAGACTTGACAGGTTTCACCGCTGGTGCATACTCCGTGGTGATGATATTATGTTCGTCAGCAAGCCACTTGCACGCATCCCTGAAAGGAACTCCGAGCACCTTCATCGCAAGGTCGATGGTATCGCCATGAGCATCGCACACGAAACATCTGTAGGTATTGCGACTCACGCTGAACGATAACGAAGGGTGACTGTCGTCATGGAACGGACACAAGCACTTATGCTTGTTCACCCTCAATCCCAGTCTCTCTGCCACACCCTCAATGGGCAAAGAACGTAAATTTGATAATTCAAAATTCATAATTACTTCCCTACGGTCAGTGAGACCGCTTCGCTTAGTTCTTAACTCTTAATTCATAATCCGTTCTTCTCGTACACATCCTTTTCGCCTTCCACCTCATGAATGAGTTTCTTGCGAAGCCATTTGAAGAGGAACTGTCGAGGCAGCGTACCAAGTTCAAGTTGCTTGACCTTAGCCTTCAGTTGTTCACGGCTGAAGCGCTTAGGCATCTGGTCATAGAGAGGCACATTGTCGTCACCCTCGTCAGCAGCATCCCCCGTAATATTCACAATGGTCTGCTCATACATCTTACCGAAGAGCAAAAGCTGATTGTGGAGTATGTAGTCGGCAAAGAAATAATAGAGTCGGCGCACATGATTTCTCTGCTTCTCGTTCTCGTCCCACAGGTGATAAGCGATGGCAGCAAGCCTTGCAGCACTCGTACTGGCACGCTTGTAGAAACAGTTGTGGGCATTGGAACAGGTCTTGCCTATCATCTCACGCTGACGTGTACACCATGCCTTCACGTCCTTGTCGAGCCACCCCATAGGTATCTCCTTCACAGGTTGCAGATTGTCATTATCGCCATACGTCTCCCCCATCAGCACATCCTGCCAGTGGTGCACAAGAGCCAGCTCGTCATTAGTCAGTTCCCTGAATTCGGGTGCAGGCTCACCAAGCAGGTCACCCAGCAGGGCAAAGATGATACGGTTCACGTTGCCCGACTCACAAGCATCCTTGTCGAGGTACTTGTACAATATCTTAGGAGTAGTGTTGTAGATGCTGCACCAGTTGATGTCCACCGTTGCATTGTACGAAGCATCACAGTTGGTATCCACGCTCGTCTCGCTGCCCCAGTCGTATGCCAACTTGCCTATGTCACGAAGGTCGCCATAGCTGCCCCTGCGCTCCACGAGAGTTGACAGTTCGTCAGTGTAGATGAAGAACGAAAGAGGCTCACCATACTTGCGCACAAACATGTGGGCACGCTTCACAATCTTGTTCTTCGTAAACTTCATCAGGCAGCGTTTCACCGTCACAGGCTCCTTAGGCTTGTCCTTTGACTGCCCCTTGGTGCGCTTCAGCTCAGCATACTCCAGTTCCTGCATCTCGGCTTCATGGTCAAGGGCAAGCAGTGGAGCAAGGATGAGCTTATACACATTACGACTGAACGACTTACCGTCCGAACTCTGTCCCACCACTATGCACTGCAACAGCAGATGGTGCATGACCTTGTCATAGGCATAGCGGAACACGAGACGAGGACTCATTGCACTGAAGCATACCAGTGCACACAACACATTGGCTATACTGAAATTTGGATTGTCAACCTGATTCCAGAAACCACGCAACACAGGAGGCAAATCACGCACTGTGATATTGTATTTTTCTTTTCCTTTCATATTATAAAATATTAATAAGTCAAGTTTAGGAATTTCTTTTCTTGTAGTAAAGAGGAGTAAAGAGAAGTAAAATGGAGTAAAGAGACATTACAATGTCAATACTATTTGGCAAACAGACTATCGTCTTTTTTACTTCCTTTTAATCCTTTTTACTCCATTTAACTCCATAAATTAGCAAGATAAAAACTTGCGAAACCTTAAAAATCGATTACCTACAGAATACAAGCTTGAACAGCTCCACAATCTCCTTGAAGAACTCACTCATCGTAGCCCTTCCCTCAGGCAATATCACCTTCAGAGTCCTGTTATGTCCCAGTGGCGAAGCCATCAACACGGCATTGCGTGTAGAGGCTATCACCACATTCTTCTTACGTGGTGTGCTGTTCTTCACCTGTTCAGCAACTGTCACCTCGCCAGTTGTATTGATACTGACACTTGTCTTTCCGCTCAGCGGAATAAGACGAACCATACGGTCCAATCTAAAATTTATTTGTTTCATATTATTTATAAATTTTTATTATTTAATCATTTTCATTGACTCGATCATTGTCTCGAAGATAAACTGCATCACAGGGTCAGCATACTTCCTGTCAACGCCAAATCGTAGCTTAGCAATCAGCCCGTAGCACAAGTCCTTCTGGTCTCGCTTCTTTATTCGTTTGAAAGCCACTCTCACGACTCTCTGCTGCGCCTCCGTCAACAACTCCCATAACTGCTGCTGAGGAGAAATCATTTGTCTATTATATTTTATCATTTTTTTATGAATAAATTAATAATTGTTCTGGCCAGAACATCAATGATTTTCATTGACACGACAAAGGTATGAAGCATACCGAAGCAATTCAATGCTTAGTGAAAGGATGTACCCCGATTATTTCACTTGCGTATGTCAAGCTGAGCAAGAAGTATCTCCCTGAAAGCCATATTCAGTTCGTTACGTCCGTCACCACCATTAGCCACTCTCCTATCATATTCCTCATTGAGGATAGAGACGAACACTTTAAGGCAATATCCATCTGTACTCACCTTACCCTTCACTCCACTTCTTATACGACGCAGCGTAGGCAATGTGATACCGTATGTTTCACGCAACTTTGCGTGACTCCAACCCAAACTGATGACGCTATTATATGCCAGCGTCAGGGCACTTTTCGCCTTTTGGCTCATAATCATTTACGATTTATGAGCAGAGCGAAAGCGCTTTCTTCCTCCCGTGGCTTGTTTTTCATTCCGCGGATGCCACAAGAGTATCTACTCTGTTTAGTAGATTGGTGCTATTTAACTCTAACGACAGACAGACACGCACCTATGAACCATCTGTCGCACACACAATCATTCGTCTCTTACCATGAGACAGACAATTTGCATGTCTTTGAGGCAAAATTACGGAGTTCATCCCAAACAGAAGTCATATCCGTTGACACAGCCCCTACAATACGGTGTTAAAACTGTCTCAGGCTAACCCGAGAGAAATACAGGCATAAAAAAGCCGTGGAATCATTTCTGAAACCACGGCAAAATTCCGATATTCTAATAATAATACCAAAAAAAATAATAGACCTTAATAGACCCAAATAATTAAGGGTCTATTAAAGTCTATTTCGTCTATCGTTTTTCTGGTCTTTTTATTGGCTCTGCATTTTTGCTTGCTCTCTGCCATGCTGTTTTACTAAAAGCCAAGCCAGCATCATGCAAGGCATTATAAGAAGGAATCTTAGAAAGAATACCTTTACCCTTCAACTCATACAAATATTTTGCGACAGAAGGTGCATCTAAAGCTTCTGCCATATATTTCTTTAGCTCGTCAATCTGCTTGTCCTTATCATCACACACAAAGCAATTGCTTAAAGGAATAGCAGGACGACCACTTTTCTTTTTTCCCTTTGTATTATTTGGGTTCTGTTCATTTTGAGTTCTTACGACATCATGTGCTTCTATCCCATACAGTTTATCAAACTCTTCCTGTAACTCAGGGAACATCTTTGTCTTTATATAGTTCAGCTTG
>JAGCWG010000114.1 GCA_017961965.1 Bacteroidaceae bacterium
TAAAAGTTGAGTTTGTAAGTTTGTGAGTTTATAAGTTTTTATGTTTTTGCGGAGTCTTTTTCGCGAGAACTAAAAAACTCAAGAACTCACAAACTTAAAAACTCAAAAAAACATACGAACTAACAAACTAAAATTAACAACTAAATATTAATAAACCATTAAATCAAACAACATGAAACAGAAACTAAACCTTAGATTTCTCATGACGTTGGTCATTGGAGTCTTCGTATCTGTTAGCGCGTTTGCCCAAGACATACTTGTCAAGGGACACGTCAAAGATGACATCGGCGAAGATGTCATAGGTGCATCCGTAAGAGTGAAAGGAACGTCACAAGGTGCCGTTACAGACGTTAACGGTAACTTCTCGCTTAAGGTAGAGAAAGGTTCCACACTCGTAATTTCGTTCATCGGTTTCCAAAGTCAGGAAGTTCGTGCCACTCAGAACATGAACATCACACTCCGTGAAGACATGAAGGTTCTTAACGAATCCGTTGTCATCGGTTATGGTACTGTAAAGAAGACAGACCTGACAGGTTCGGTAATCGCTATCAAGCCTGACGAGATGAACCATGGTCTTCAAACAAACCCTCAAGACATGATAATGGGAAAGATTGCTGGTGTGAGTGTTATTCCTGGTGATGGTACTCCTGGAGGTGGAGCAACAATCAGAATACGTGGTGGTTCATCTCTCAACGCATCAAACGACCCACTTATCGTTATTGATGGATTAGCTCTTGACAACTACGGAGCAAATGAGGGTTCTGCAAATGCACTTTCCTCTATCAATCCTGCTGACATTGAAAGTTTCACAGTTCTTAAGGATGCATCTTCCACAGCTATCTATGGTAGCCGTGCATCTAATGGTGTCATCATCATCACCACTAAAAAAGGTTCCAATGGACAAAAAGCAAAGATTTCATATAATGGTAATGTGAGCGCAAGCTTCAATACAAAACGTCTTGAAGTTTTGAATTCTTCTGAATATATCAATTTTGCACAGAAACTTACAGGCTTTGAAGGTGATGACGCTGGTTGGTTGGCATCAAGCCAATACGCAAAACTTGGATATGTAAATGCTGATGGTGAACATCTATTTGCAGATACAGACTGGCAGAAGGAAATCTATCGTACAGGAATCAATACAGACCATAATATAACAATAAGTGGTGGTCTTAAGAATTTGCCTTACCGTGTTAGTTTAGGTTATACACACCAAGACGGAACACTAAAGACATCAAATTTCAACCGCTATACTGCAAGCATCAATCTCAGTCCAGTCTTACTCGACAAGCATCTGACTGTAAATTTCAATGCTAAGGCAATGTTCTCTCGTCACTCATTCGCAAACACTTCAGCAGTTGGTAAGGCAATCTATGCAGACCCAACCAAGCCTATCTATGATAATAGAGAAAGTGCAAAGGAGTATGGTGGATATTGGCAATGGGAGACAACTGCTGACTTTGGCGATTCCGAATGGACACATTCATATTCTGGTCTTAATGCAGACAATCCAATTGCTGCACTTTATAACCAGTCAAATATAGGAAAGGCACGTGAATTTATTGGTAACCTTGAACTCGATTACAAAATTCACGGATTTGAGGATCTCCATATTCATGTTAATGGCGGTTTTTCCGTAGGACATGGTCATAGCGACAAGAAAGTCTCTCCATATGATTATTCAGGCAATATTTACTATGGAAGCAATGGATGGAATGAAGGTGACAAGTACAATCTATCAGGTTCTGCATATGCACAATACATCAAGGATATAGACGATATCCATCACATTGATGTAATGGCTGGTGCAGAGGAATCTCATTTCCATAGAGAAACAGACTGGGATTATCCTAAGTACTATCCATTGACAAACTTATTACATCCTGGTGAGTTAACAGACCCAGAATATTATGACACAAAGAACTCTCTATATAAGACAGAAAATTTTCTTGTGAGCTACTTCGGAAGACTTAACTATAGTCTTCTCAATAGATATCTCTTCACATTCACAATGCGTGCTGATGGTTCTTCACGATTCCCATATCGTGGCGAGAACTTTGGATACTTCCCATCTGCTGCATTTGCATGGAAGATTAACGAAGAGCCATTCTTGAAGAATTGCGATGCCATATCAGAAGCAAAGATTCGACTTGGTTGGGGTAAGACTGGTCAACAGGAAGGTATCAGTGACTATTCATACTTTGCAAACTACACGATAAACTCAGCTGGAGCTTACTATCCTGCAGTTGGCGATGGTACAACATATCGTCCAGAAGGATACAATCCTGACATTACGTGGGAAAAGACTACCACTTGGAATGCAGGTATTGATTTCGGTTTTGTCAACAACCGTTTCGTGGGTAGTGTTGATTACTATTATCGCAAAACAACAGACCTTCTTAACACAAAGGCTGTTGCAGCTGGTACTAACTTCTCTACACGTATTTTGGGCAATATTGGTTCGCTTCACAATTCAGGAATTGAAACACAACTCATATACCGTGCTATACAGACAAAGGATTGGCGTTGGGAAATCGGTTATAATTTAACTTGGAATCAGAATAAGATTGACGAGCTCACAACTACCGATGGCGCACCTATCGGACATGCTTATGCTTCCGTAGGTGGAAGTGGTGCAGGTGCTGTCATGGCTTATGCACAGGGCCACCCAACAAGTTCATTCTATGTTTATCAGCAGGTGTATAATGAAGCCGGTCAGCCAATCCAAGGCGAATTCGTTGATCGTAATGCAGACGGTGTTATCAACGAGAAGGACAAGTATTTCTACAAGAAAGCAGACGCAGATGTAATCATGGGTCTTTCTTCAAAACTCATATGGAAGAACTGGGATTTGGGAATTTCCCTTCGTGCAAGCCTCAACAATTACATGTACAACTCAATAGAGGCAAATGACCGTGCTAATGTATCTGCATCATACGTTTACAGCAACGAGACATGGCATAATGTAGTGAAGTATCAGCTTGACAAGAGCTGGCAATACATTGACAATGTATCTTCACAATCAGACTACTTCATTCAGAATGCTTCATTCTTGAAGTGTGACAATATCACTCTCGGTTATTCTTTTGATAAGATTTGCAATTGGGATATAACTGGTCGTGTTTACTTCACAGCACAGAACGTGTTTACCATTACAAATTACAAGGGAATTGACCCAGAAGTTAGCGGAGGTTACGATAGTGCCATCTACCCACGTCCATTCACAGGTATTCTCGGCGTATCACTTAACTTCTAACATCATATCAATACACTCTGATAAAAATAAAACATTATGAACATCAATATAAAGAAAACAATACTGTCTGCTACAATTGCTACTATGGCAGTTGGCGGATTGACAACATCATGTGTCAAAGACCTTGATGTTACTCCTATCAATCCTCAGCAAACACTCATTCTAAACCAAGATGCCCTACTTAATAAGATATATGCTAGTTTCGCTCTGACTGGTCAGAATGGTGGTGCAGGATCTGGCGATATTCCAAAGGAAATCTTTGACAACGAAGGTATGTCAGGATTCTATCGTATGTCATGGTCACTCAATGAGTTTACTTCTGACGAGGCTGGCTGGGTCTGGTCTGATGCAGGAGTTCCAGAGTTGTTGCACAATGCCTTTGCAGCAAGCAACACATTCTCTTTTGCCATGTACTATCGTCTATACTTCACAATCACTCTTTGTAACTCATATCTTGATCAGGCAAGTGATCCACAGAAGTGTGCAGAAGCAAGATTGATACGTGCATTGAACTATATGTATGTGACAGACTTGTTTGGTGCAGGCCCTATGTCAACCTCCATTTCATCAGAGTTGGCTCCATACTATGACCGCAAACAACTCTTTGCGTTCTGCGAGTCTGAGCTTAAGGCTTGTGTTGAAGACCTTGCTGATGAAGGAACAAATACATATGGTCGCTTGGACAAAGCAGCTGCCTACATTCTTCTTTCACGTCTTTATCTCAATGCGGAAGTCTATACAGGCGAAGCACGTTGGGATGATGCCATGAAATATGCAGAGATGGTCATCAATAGCAAGTACTACCACTTGCTTGAAACTGGAAAGACAAATCCTGTTACTAACGAAGTGTATTCTCCATATCAGATGCTTTTCCTTGCTGACAACAACGAGAATGGAGCACAATACGAAGCTATATTCCCTGTAATACTTGATGGTATCAGGACGCAGAGTTATGATGCAACAAACTTCCTTGTCTTCTCTACATACGGAAGCAAAGAGAGCGATGCCATTCCATCTGGAACAAACAACAGCTGGGGTAAATGTGCAAGAGTAAAGGGTAAACTCGTAGAGAAATTCTTCCCTAATGGAGATGCTCCGGAAACTGACAATCTCGCAGAGATGATATCAAAGGCTAAGGACGATCGTGCTCTATTCTTCAGCAAAGGCTATAGCCAGTATGTTGAAACTGAAGATGCAAGTGAAGGATTTAGCTGTGTAAAATTCCGTAACGTACGTTCTGACGGAAAGAAAGCACAGGCAGAGAATTTCGTAGATACAGACCTTCCTCTTCTACGTGTAGCAGAGGCATACCTAACGTATGCTGAGGCTTCTATCCGCAAAAACGGACAGAATCCAACTGCAAACAAGTACATAAACAAGATACGTGCTCGTGCAAATGCTGAGCAGAAGGGTTCATACGACCTTGAAGATGTATTTGACGAGTGGGCACGTGAGTTCTGGTTCGAAGGACGCCGACGCACGGATCTTGTCCGTTTCAATCGTTTCGGAGGTCAATCAGAATATCGTTGGGAGTTCATGAGCAATCAGCCTAACGGCGGCTCTTTCTCTTCTAATTTCAACGTGTTTGGTTTGCCATCAACAGACCTTGACACAAATACTAATCTTAAGCAGAACGAAGGTTATTAACCATTGTTAAACATAATTAGAAGTATATGAAACTAAATAATATATTTTCATTTGCATTAATTGGACTTGGTATCATCGCCACAACATCATGTTCTGACGACAATGGCTCAAATCCGACAATGCACCAGCCAGAGACATTTGCTCTCAACACGCCAGCATTGGCGGGAATGGCTATTGATTTGGAATCAAGCAAAGATTCACTTGCTATTACGTGGAGTCAACCAGACTATGGTGGTTACCCTGCTGCAGTTAGCTACTACATTCAGTACACCACGGAGGATGAGTTTAAAGAAAGCATAGACGACGAGGGTAAGGTAACATACAACTATGTTCAGATAGATGACCCAGTTAACGTTTGTCGTGGTTACTTGGCTTATGAAGACATAAACCGTAACATCATGCACTTACTCGACATTACAAAAAGCGAGCAAGTTCCAGCCACACAAAAGTTAAACATCCGTGTGAGTGCAAAGACATACTCTTCACAACTGATCTATTCTAACACTGTAAGCGTGCTTGTCAAGCCATATTTCAGGACACTTGTGGCTACCGACCCAATAATATGGTATATGACAGGTTCAACTATTGGTGATGGCTCATGGTCAGATCCTATTCCTAATGGATGCCAACCATTGTACATTGACCCTAACAACACTTATGATGAAGTTACGGGTACAGGTGTAATTACTTGGACAGGTTATCTGATGGGCACAGGAATGAAGTTCCGTGGTTCAAACACAGACGGATGGAAAGTTCAGATTGGACAAGGCTCTGCGTTTGGTGACTATGTTCTTAATGATGGTGGGTCTGGTAACATTACTGTCCCTGCCGACGGATACTACGTTGTAAATCTCGACACAAAGACAAATACACCAGAGATAACAGCCTACGAAGGAAAAGTCAATGTGTTTACAGGCATTGCACTTTCTGGTAGTTTCAATGGATGGGGAGACACACCTATGACTGCCGTTACAACAGTATGCGAGAATCATGACTGGTACGCAGTTATTGACCTCAATGCTGGAGACGAGGTTAAATTCAAGGAAGAAGGCTCTTGGGATCACAACTGGGGCGGTGGAATGTTCAACAATGTATCATACGGACATTATGGTATTGGAGCTTCTAACGGTTGGAACTTCTATATTCCAGAGACGGGAACATACGAGATATTCTTCAATGATATCACAGGACTTTTCCGTTTTGTAAAACAGTAAAACAAACAGGTACGGAGTAGAGACCGTCGTCTCTACTTCATACCACTAACCTAAAACGAAACAACTATGCTAAAAAAACTATTATACGGATGTGCGCTCATGGCTTTTGTCTCTTCTTGTGACGAGAATTTTGACGATTGGGCAGCACCACAGGGATTTGAACCTGAGGAATCACAATTGATACAAATAAATGTTACTCCTGCAGAGGATGTTGACATTGCTACGGCAAAAGACACGATTGATCTGTTTTCCTTCGGCACAGATGCGCCAGACTCATATTCCGTTGATTCGATAGAGGTGTATGTGGAAGACTCCACTGGTGTAAAATATCCTGTAACACCTACAAAGGAAAGCTTTAAGGCACGTAAGGTCGGAGTATTAAAGGCTGAACTCATAGATGTTGTAGAAAAGATATATGGCAAACGTCCTACTCCACGTGAGCTGACTATAAAGTCCGCAATATATGCCTATACAGATGCTTCAAAGAGTACGCTTGTACGTTCCGCATTCAGTACAAGCAAACTCAACGTTACATTGGTTGCTCCAAAGATTTCCGAAAACTACTACGTTGTTGGTGGTACTCTTGACTGGGCAGAGTCTGCTGCTTCAAAGGCACAGAAGTTCAACCACAGCGATAAGGATGTGTATGACGACCCAGTATTTACTATCACTATTCCTGCCGCTGAGGGCGACACTTGGTTTGCCATTGGTGATGACGAGGCTTGTGATGCTATTGCTGCTGGCGACTGGAGCAAACTCCTTGGCAACACAACAGGTAATGGTGAGAACGGTACATCAGGTATGCTCAAGCCACGCAACGAAATCGGTAACGATGGTTCATTCAAGGTAGATGCCGGTGCTAAATTCATCAAGATTGAACTTAACATGATGGATGGAACATACAAGGTTACAGCAATCAACTTTGAGAACTACCTCTTCTTCATTGGTGCAACAGATGGATGGTCTGGTTCTGACCAAAAGGTGGCACTTGTCAGTGATGAAGGCCTTTACAAGGGATTCGTCTATGTTGCTGACCCTAATGGTTGGGGACTTGACTTTAAGTTCCAGCGTGTAGCAGGTTCTTGGGATAATGAAATCAACAGCGGAACATTCACAGGCGGTATCACTGGTGATGTTGCTGCTGATGATGGTAACATCAAGGTGACAGCAGGCGAGGGTGTTTACTACATGGAACTTGATATGGTAAATAATACTCTCAAGGGAACCAAGATTTACAAGGTCGGTCTCATCGGTGACTTCAACGAATGGGGTGGCGATGTGGAAATGACTTGGAATGCTACAGACTACTGCTATGA
>JAGCWG010000115.1 GCA_017961965.1 Bacteroidaceae bacterium
AAAGGGTAGTATTCTTGGCGACAAGACACGTATGGAGAAGCTTGCGGTTCATCCCAAGTCATTCATTCGTCCAAGTCCGACAGCAGGAAGCCTCGGCGGTGTGGCTCGCAAGACACGTGAGACAATCATCCTCTGTGAAGCTGCAGGTTACAACAACATATTCGTTGAGACAGTAGGTGTGGGACAGAGCGAGACGGCTTGTCACTCCATGGTTGACTATTTCCTCCTTATCCAGCTTGCAGGTACGGGTGATGAACTTCAGGGCATCAAGCGAGGCATCATGGAGATTGCCGACGGTATTGTGATAAACAAGGCTGATGGCGAGAATGTGGAGAAAGCAGAGCTTGCGGCAAGTCATTTCCGTAATGCGCTTCATCTCTTCCCTATGCCTGAGAGTGGTGTGCTGCCAGAGGTTAGATGCTATTCTGGTTTCTATGAGTTAGGAATAGACGAGGTGCTGAAGATGGTGTTCGACTATATAAATAAGGTGAAGGAGAACGGATATTTCCAATACCGTCGCAATGAGCAGTCGAAGTATTGGATGTACGAGAGCATCAACGAACACTTGAAGAATGACTTCTATTATAATAATAAGGTGAAGGAACTACTTCGCAACACCGAACTTGATGTACTCGGAGGCAAGATGACTTCGTTCGTTGCAGCTAAGCGTCTCCTCGATACGTATTACGAAGACATACGAAACAATAGATGAGAAAAAGACTATTATACATACTTGCGTTCTGCGCATCGCTCGGTGCTTCGGCTCAGAGCGGAAGTGACGCATACGAGTTTCTGAACATACCTGTGTCAGCTCACACGGCAGCACTCGGAGGACGGAACGTGAGTATCCTTGACGACGACGTGACGCTTGTGTTTGACAATCCAGCTTTGCTGTCCAACGTGAGCGACAAGATGCTTTCACTCGACTATACTTCATACATAAGTAGTTCGCGAAAACTCGCTACGGCATTTGCAAAGACCATCAACGACCGTGCTTCATGGTCAATTGGTGCGCAGATGCTCAGCTACGGTTCCATGACAGAGACTGATGCTTCGGGTAATGAGGTTGGCGAGTTTTCTGCGAAGGACATCGACGTGCAAGGCTCGTTTGCCTATATGCTCAGCGACTATTGGTCGGGCGGTGTGTCTGCCAAGGTGCTGACTGCCAGTTATGCGGAGTACTCTTCCGTTGCGTTGGGTGTTGACCTTGGACTTAACTACTGTGACGAGGTGAAGGGATTATCCATGTCACTTGTTGCCCAGAACCTCGGAGGACAGGTTGACCCTCTGTACGAGACGCATGAGTCGTTGCCTTTCAACCTTGCATTCGGATTCAGCAAGAGTCTCTCCAATGCTCCTCTTCGTCTTTCATTCACGTTTGACGATATAACCAACCGCGATGACAATCCGTTCGTTCGCCACTTGACAATGGGCGTTGACATTCTTCCTTCACGCAATTCGTGGATTGCACTCGGATACAATTTCCGCCGTGCAAAGGAGATGAATCTTGCGGACGGCAGTCATTGGGCAGGCTTAAGCCTCGGTATGGGTATCAATATAAAGAAGGTGAAGATTGGTGCTGCATGGGGCAAGTATCATGCAGCCGCATCATCATTGGTGCTTAACGCATCGGTAGCGTTGTAGCCCCCCGACCCCCAAAGGGGGCGGCCATTCGGGTTG
>JAGCWG010000116.1 GCA_017961965.1 Bacteroidaceae bacterium
CGCCATAGAGTGCTTGATAGATGACCATGCGCTCTGTTGTCTCCGAGTCGAATGCTGTGCGGATGTAGCGATATTTGCCACCCTTGAAGTGCTGGAAATAACGTGTTCTGTCCTCATGCAATGGATACTTCGTGAGCATCTCCTCTATCAATGGAACGTACCATGTACGTACTTCGTCTGCCGTAGGTGTATGTGCCCCAGGAAAATGTGAGGAATGACTGTAATGTTTAAGGAACAATGGCTCGTAATGCGCCAACGTGTCTTGCTCACCAAATAATCCCCAGATGCGTTCCTTGTAATAAGGATTGCAATATTTGAATTGCTCCGCCTCCAGTGCCTCAAATTCATGTATCAAGGCCTCGTCAATGATGAAATGTTGATTACCGTCTTTGCGTGGCGACTTGTACTCATGTTCCCCGATACGTTGACGGAGGAACTCTGTCATCTGAAAGTGTGGGTTGCCAAGCAAGGCAGGTACTCCGATGATAGGCGCAAGCATCTGCGCATAGAATGCTCCGCAACTATTGCCAACGAGCAGGTCGGGCTTCTCCTTGTCGCAAATATCCCTTATCAGTTCCAATGCCATACGTGTATGCGTTGGAATGTCAGGCGTAAGCACCTGTGCCTTGTTACTCAGTTCTTCTTGCAACGTCTGTGCAAGGACACATTGTCCACTGGCGAAGAAACCATGAAGAAACAATATCTTTTTCATAGCCGCTCTGGTAGCATATATTTTTTAATCGTTAATTTTTTATTTTAAGTGCATCTTGCATGATTTCATCGTGGTCAAAGGCGAGGGGAGGGAGTGCGTTGATTGACCACCATTCTGCCTTGGCTGCATCATCCTGACCTACGACGGCTTGTGGTATGTCAATACATGCAAGGTAAGCTATGGTTATGGTGCGCCCACGTGGGTCGCGACCGACTTTAGAATATGCGCCTAACTGACGAAGGTATTCAATCTTCAGTCCTGTTTCTTCCTCAAGCTCTCGCTTGGCACATTGTTCTGCCGTCTCATCCATTTCCATGAATCCACCTGGGAAAGCCCAACAACCCTTGTATGGATCGTTACCTCTTTGAATAAGCAACACCTTCGGCTCAGTTTCTTTCGTTATTACCACGCAATCAGCGGTAACCGCTGGACGTGGATATTTGTATGTGTACATTTTTAAGTTTGTAAGTTCTATTGGGATTATATGCGCCAATTATCTCTTATTATGTTTGAATATTACAACTTAATATCATCAATTCTGAATCGTTGGATGCCTACTGGCACTTCGACTTCCACGGTATCACCAACTTTCTTTCCGAGTAGTGCTTGTGCTATTGGTGACTTGATGGAAAGTTTGTTCTCCAATAGGTTGGACTCATGTGGACTTACTATGGTGTAGGTCATCTTTCTCTCTGAGTTTAGGTTTGTCATGGATACTGTTGTGAGCAATCCTACCATGTCAGAGTTGAGACGGTCAGTGTCGATGACTCTTGCAAACTCCAACACTTTCTGTTTGAAACGTATTCGGCTTATAAGCTTTGCTTGCTCACGCCTTGCAGCATGATATTCAAAATTCTCACTTAGATCACCTTTCTCACGTGCTTCGATGAGTGCTTCCTTAACTTTTGGATATTCTACGTATTCCAGTTGATGTAATTCGGCTACAAGCTTGTCATAGCCTTCCTGTGACATATATTCCATATCCCTCGTATATATCATTTTTCAGTCTTTTCTTCTGTCGATTTCTCCACATCATCCTTAATTACGAGTCCTGCAAGCATAAAACCAAAGATGGCCGTTATGTGTGCGAGCGTACCGTTGATTTGCGCCTTCGATGAGCACCACTCATGATTGAGCAGATCGGGATTACCTGGTCCTGTCTTTGCCTTAGGACACATACATTGTTCTGTGCCGCAGGTGGCGTTGTGTCCCTTGTTCTGTAGTAACTCGTC
>JAGCWG010000117.1 GCA_017961965.1 Bacteroidaceae bacterium
AAGGTTCCTAAAATAGAACGCAGGACAATTACAAAAACAGGGGAAGTAACAAGTTGGTTGAGCAATCTTATTTTCTTGGCAGGTACGACAGCCGACGAGAATTATGAGGACTTGGTATTAGACGGAACCATGTATTATTTTGTTCCAACAAAAGGCTTTTCTCCAATGTCATTTTATGCGCATAGTCCTAAGGACGGCACTCCTGCATCTCATTTTGTCAACATAGTGGGACGAGTAATGGAAATGATTGCAACAACAGGACAAATTGATGAGTCTGAGCTTTATCCGGAAATAAAGAAATGTTATAAGGAGTTGCTTACATTCCCTCAAAACAATAGCGCATTAAGAATATATTACTTAAATATCTTTGACAATAAATAACATTAGTCACGAATGACAACTGACGGGAGAGGAGGCGTTTTTACTCTTCTTCCGTCTTGCTTTCGCTCTCGGCAGGCTTGGTAAAGAGGAGGGCACGTTCACGTTGTTCGGCAACCTTAACCCATTCTTCGGGAACAAATCGCCAATGGTTCTTAGCCGTAGGGATAATGGTGTGCTTCTCCTTGATGTACTCCATGAGGTAATAGCGAATATCCTTTTCCGTACAGCATACCACACGCCTGTCTATCTCTTCCTTAGTGAGGCCAGCTCCCTTGGTAAGAAGCTCTCCACCTCCATTTGAGCGATAGGCAGTCATGGCAACCTTATACATGCGCTCCATGTCGAAAGGCGTTCCGTCATCCATACACTTTATGGTAATGCGTTCGCCATCGCCCTTGCGAACATCTACTTCATATTGAATACCAGAAGCAGAATCGAAGTTGAAGATGAAGTTCTTGAAACCTATACGGTTCGGATTACTCTTCATTGGACCAATCTGAAGGAATGGGTCGTCGGCTGATGTCATCTGACATACCCATGCTCCATAGCTCATTTCGAGATAGTTCTTTATCTCCTTGCCACTAAGCATGAGAGTGTAGAGGTGATCTTCAAAACGGTAAAGGTTGAACAGGTTGTTAACCTTCACTTCACCAGGTTCTATACTGGCGGAGAAGAACAAAGGTGCTGCAAATGAAATGTCTGCACCAGAAATGTGCAACTGGAGTTCCTGAATAAGGTCGATGTAAGACGAAGAACCGAAATATGCATCACTCACATCTACTCCATTGACGAACTTGCCAATCTTTTCGGAGGAGAACACACGTATGTTCTTGAAGTCATAATGGAACATCTTCTTGAACTCGTTGGTATGAAGATTGCTTAACGTGCCTATATAGTGAAGCTGACAAGAGCTTTCGTGCCTTATCACTTCACCCGAGGAATTAAGCAAGAACTCAAGGTTTACCTCGGCAACACTATTGGCGTAGCAACCAGGATTAACACAAAGGACACTCTTGCCACATGGTGCCTCCACTTCCTCCATATTGCTTGCGTGGTCGTGACCATATAATATAAGGTCAAAGCCATCTACGCCCGTTGCCGTATCGCGAGTGGCATTCTCCTTGTATTCGGGAGTGTCAATACCATCGTCCATACCAGAATGGAACAAACCGACGATAAAGTCAGGTTCTTCCACTTCCTTGACATGAGCCACCCATTTCTTGGCACTTGTCTTGATGTCCTCAAACCTCATGTCCTTCCACACGTCACTTGGAATCCAATGAGGTATGGCAGGAGTGACAAAGCCAATGATGGCAATCTTTATGCCACTACGACGGATGATGGTGTAAGGTTCAAAATAGGGAAGGCCTGTCTCCACGTCTATGGCATTGGCACCAAGAATAGGGAAGTTACAGTCACTCACAAATTTGTCGAACACCTCATGTCCTGTCTCTATGTCGTGATTACCTATCACGCCTACGTCATAACCAATGAAGTTCATCATGTCAGCCACACGATGACGCTTGGATGGTTCATTCACGTAGTTGAAATAGTATGATGTTGGTTCACCCTGAATGATGTCGCCACCATCAATGAGGATTGTTCCTACGGGATTCTTTTTGCAAAGCTGAGCCACAAAACCATGAACACGCTGAAGACTTCCTTTGCCCCAGCGTTCATGTCTGAAATCATACGGAAAATAGTTTCCATGTATGTCAGTAGTGAATATTATGGTTAGTTTACGAGTTTCCGTGGGATGTGAGTTTTTAAGTTTGTAAGTTCTTAAGTTTATGAGTTCTTAAGTTTTTCGTTTCTTACGTTCTATGGAAACTATAAAATATAGAATGACTATATTTTATGAAAATAATAGAGGCTCCAGACAATATAGAAAATACTATAAAACTCCAGAGCCTCTAAAATAACTCTTAATTATGATTAGTTCGCAGCCTCAAATTCCTTGAGGAAACGAACGTCGTTCTCTGAGAAGAGACGGAGGTCCTTAACCTGATACTTGAGGTTTGTGATACGCTCGATACCCATACCGAAAGCATAGCCCTTGTACTTAGTAGAGTCGATACCATTAAGCTCAAGTACGTTTGGATGAACCATACCGCAACCAAGAATCTCAAGCCATCCGCTGCCCTTACACATAGAACAACCCTCACCCTTACAGAGTGTACAGCTTACGTCCATCTCAGCACTTGGCTCTGTGAATGGGAAGTAAGAAGGACGGAGACGAATCTTTGTGTCCTCACCAAACATCTCACGAGCAAAGAGGAGAAGCACCTGCTTGAGGTCTGTGAAGCTCACGTTCTCGTCAACGTAGAGTCCTTCTACCTGATGGAAGAAGCAATGAGCACGTGCACTTACTGCCTCGTTACGATAAACACGTCCTGGGCAGATGATACGGAGTGGTGGTTGCTGCTTCTCCATCACACGGCTCTGTACAGAACTTGTGTGAGTACGGAGGATGATATCAGGATGAGCCTCCACGAAGAATGTGTCCTGCATATCACGTGCAGGATGGTCTTCAGCAAAGTTCATTGCAGAGAATACGTGCCAGTCGTCCTCAACCTCAGGTCCCTCAGCGAGAGAGAATCCAAGACGAGAGAATATATCGATGATTTCGTTCTTGACAATAGTGAGAGGGTGGCGTGTACCGAGTGCTACAGGATATGCTGTACGTGTGATATCGATACCACAGTCAGTATCAGTAGTTTCAAAAGAGGCACGAAGAGCATTGAGTTTCTCTGTTGCCTTGTTCTTGAGTTCGTTGATTTTAACGCCAATCTCCTTCTTCTGCTCAGCAGGTACATTACGGAAGTCTGCCATCAAAGCAGTAATAGCACCTTTTTTGCTGAGATACTTGATGCGCAAAGCCTCAATCTCGTCAGCATTGTTTGCAACAAGACTGTCAACTTCTGCAATCAAACTATTTATTTTTTCTAACATAATTACTTATAATTACAGTTGCTTTTTTACATTTTCACGCAAAGATAACGCTTTTTTTTTGTATTTTGGTATAAGATATAAAATTATAGTGTAAATTTGCGCAAAAATCGTCAGCCATGAACTTCAAAGCGTGTTTTTGAACCTTACTGACAACTATTTTTAGGATGAACAAAGCTTTTCTTAAGGCACTATTCACGACAAGTATTGTCCTATGTGCCTGCAACAATGGAGGACAGACATCATCTGACGAAACATCAAGTGAGTCTAACGATTCTACGGAAGCAAAGCTTGACACTCTTCACTTGTTTGAAGAAGTCGAGCCTCCTGTTTCTGCGGATGAATTGTTTGTTGACTTCTTCTTCAATTTTGCTGCTGACATCAAGTATCAAAGCCAGCGAATCAAGTTTCCTCTACCTATGAAGGATCATGACGTCCAACTCGACATTACCCGTGATGACTGGCACCGTTTCAACCGTTTCAAGGCACAGGAATTTTACTCGGTAATATACGAACGCGAGAGCGACCTCGAACTGCAAAACGACACATCCTTGTCAAATGTTAGCGTGCAATGGATTGATCTCAAGGACGAATACATAGAGGAGTTCAACTTCCGACGTATCAATGGCAAATGGATGTTGACGGACATCGTGAAGGAGGATATGAAGAATTCGCCTAACGGCTCATTTCTCAAGTTCTACTCACAGTTTGTTTCCGACTCGACATATCAGCGTGAATCCATCGAGACACCTCTCAAATTTATAACGCAGCAGGATGATCCTGACGAGCCAACACTGACGGAAGAACTAAGCGCAGACGAATGGTTCGGTATGCAATCGGACATGCCTATCATAAGCGATGTCATAGCCAATATAGACTTCGGTCAGACGTGCATCAGCCAAAACCGCAAAAAGATTCTCGTTGAAGGTGTAAGTAACGGTCTTTGCATCAAGTTCAAGTTTGACAAGATTGGTTCACAATGGAGACTTTACGAGGTGGAAAACTGATGGATAATGAGTAAAATAAATCATAAATTAGTAATAACCATGCGGATGATGTATAAAACAAAAAAAAAATACGTTCCTCATTTTATTAATTTATCATTAACTAATTACTCATTGCTCATTACTAATTACAAATTACTCATTATTAACAGATGAACAACTATTCTCTATTAAATCATAACACGTTTGGCATGAATGTTCGTGCCAAGCGTTTTTTTGAATATAACTCTGTGCAAGAATTGCAGGAATTACTCAAGACGATTCCTGCAGACGAGCCGATACTTCACATTGGAGGAGGCAGCAATCTCCTCTTTACAGGCGACTATGAAGGAACTGTGATCCACTCCACGATAAAAGACATAAGCATTACCGACGAGACGGACAACAACATCTTCGTAAGGGTTGGCTCTGGTGTCGTCTGGGACGATTTCGTGGCATATTGCTGTAAACACAACTGGGGTGGGGTAGAGAACCTATCGCTCATTCCTGGTGAGGTGGGAGCAAGTGCCGTACAGAACATTGGAGCTTACGGCTCTGAGGCAAAGGACACGATTGTGCTCGTGGAAGCCGTGGAACTTCGTAGCGGACAACAGAGGGTGCTCGGAAATGCGGAATGCAACTATGCCTACCGCCAGAGCATATTCAAGCAGGAGTTGAAGGGCAAGTACGCCATAACATACGTTACTTATAAGCTTAGCAAGAAACCTGAGCTAAAGCTTGACTACGGCAACATTCGCTCCGTACTCCAAGGCAAGGAGAACATAAGCATAAGCGACGTTCGCCAAGCCATCATAGACATCCGCAACGCCAAGCTTCCCGACCCAAGCGTTCAAGGCAACGCAGGCAGTTTCTTCATGAATCCTGTGGTAAGTAGGGAAAAGTTCCTCTCCATACAGAAGGACTACCCACAGATGCCTTTCTACGAGGTGGAAGACGGCGTAAAGATACCTGCAGGATGGATGATAGAGCAATGCGGATGGAAGGGTAGGGCGCTTGGAAAGGCAGGCGTTCACGACAAACAGGCTCTCGTTCTCGTCAATCTCGGAGGAGCAACTTCCGACGAGATAATGGCACTTTCCGATGCTGTCTGCAAGTCTGTCAAGGATAAATTTGGAATAGATATTCACCCAGAAGTAAACTTTATATGAAGATAACATTTCTTGGTACAGGCACATCGTGTGGAGTTCCATTCATCGGATGCGACTGTGAGGTTTGCACAAGTACAGACACCCACGACAAGCGTTTAAGATGCTCCGCATTACTGGAGATAGAGGACAAGCACATTCTCATTGATTGTGGCCCAGACTTTCGCCAGCAGATGCTGACAGTTCCTTTCCACAAGCTGGATGGCGTACTCATCACACATGAGCACTACGATCATGTGGGAGGACTTGACGACCTTCGTCCTTACATGAAGTTTGGTGAGGTCAACGTCTATGCCGAGGACTTCTGTGCCACGCACCTTGAGGAGCGCATTCCTTATTGCTTCACACCAAAGGAGAAGCGTTATCCAGGTGTTCCAGCCATCAACCTTATCCGCATTGAACCTCACAAGCCATTCAGTATTGAAGGCATTGAGGTGATACCTCTGCGTGTTATGCATGGCAAGCTTCCTATCCTTGGTTTCCGCATAGGTAACATTGCCTACATTACGGACATGAAAAGCATAGACAATGGAGAATACGAATATCTGAAAGGGGTGGAAACTCTCGTAGTAAATGCCCTCCGTCACAAGGAACACAGAACTCACCAAACAGTAGAGGATGCCATTGCTTTCTCACGAAGAATAGGTGCGACAAGCACTTATTTCATCCACATGTCTCACGACGTAGGACTTCACGCCACAGAGGAATCCAAGCTTCCAGAAGGCTTCCATTATGCTTACGACGGACTTGAAGTCGAGTGTTGTTAGGAACAATAGCTTGTAGTTAAATTGAAGTTAAAGTGGAGTTACCTTCCACACAGGATAAGCCACGAACGTTTAGTTTTATACAGAACTAAATGTTCGTGGCATTTTTTTATATGTAAGAACCATACGCAAAAGTAAATGTTAAACGTGTTAACAGTTCGTTTTAACATTTGAAACAAGTGTTAAAAATTAACTTAAAACATATTTATACTTGTTATTTTATTAAGTAAGTTTTGTTTCAACCAAATAAATACACAATAAAGGCAATAATTTCTTTTTTAACAAATGTATATTTGGATGATTAAAAATCTAACAAAACAAATACTCTAATTACAATCGAGAATTTGGCATAGAATAGACAATCTTACTCAATTTTCAAATACAGAATTAAACATAATCGTGATTAGAATTGAAAAATATAGACATAAAAAAGAGCCTCAAAATACGGCTGATTTACCATATTCTGAGGCTCTTTAAGTCTTTTATTTTTTTAAGTTTATAAGTTTTGAGTTTTTATGTTCTTGCGGATATTCTGTTCTTGCAAATAAGAATTGGCAAGTAAAATTAGCAAGTAAAGTTTTGAGTTCAAAACTAAAAAACTTAAAAACTCACGAACTTAAAAACTCATACAAATTACTTCTTAGCGTCTGTAGATGCCTTCTTAGTGTAACGCTTGTTGAGAGCAGCTACGACCTCTGCTGTGATGTCGTATTTCTCGTCTGCGTAAAGTACGTTGTCAATGCCGCTTGACTTGCAAAGGATGAAATCGTAGCCTTTCTGCTTTGCGTATGTCTTGGCAAATGACTGGATTGTATCTGTGAGAGCCTGGAACTCCTTCTGGTAGTCCTCCTGAAGAGTTGTTGAGAGACGTGCCTGAAGCTCCTGGATGTCCTGCTGAACCTTCTGGAGACGTGCCTGCTCATTGT
>JAGCWG010000118.1 GCA_017961965.1 Bacteroidaceae bacterium
AGTACCTATCTCAGAGAAGGCGATGCCATCCTTGTTGAGAATAGCCTCAACCTCTTCCTTCTTGTCATTAGCTACCTGAATAACGACACCTGGGTTCTCAGCAAAGAGTACCTTCACGATATCCTTCTCAGCAATACCTGCGAGGTTTACGTCAATACCACCCTTCTGGTTTGCAAATGTCATCTCAAGGAGTGTAGTGATGAGACCACCTGCGCTGATGTCATGACCTGCAAGGATAAGCTCGTTGTTTACGAGTTCCTGAACTGCGAGGAATGCGTCGCGGAAATACTCTGGGTTCTGTACTGTTGGAACGTCGCTACCCACCTTGCCAAGTGTCTGTGCAAAGGCAGAACCACCAAGCTTGAGAGTGTCGAATGAGAAGTCGATATGATAGAGCGTAGTGTTCTTGTCATTAACGAGTACAGGACTTACTACCTTCTTCACGTCGCTAACCTCACCACCTGAAGAAACGATTACAGTACCTGGGCTGATAATCTTGCTTCCGTCAGGATACTTCTGAGTCATGGAGAGTGAGTCCTTACCAGTTGGCACGTTAATCTGAAGTGCGCAGCAGAAGTCTGAGAGAGCTTCAACACCTGCATAGAGACGTGCATCCTCGCCCTTCTGTGAGCGGCAAGGCCACATCCAGTTAGCAGAAAGGCTTACAGAGTCAAGACCCTCGGCAAGAGGCGCCCACACAAGGTTTGTGAGTGACTCTGCAACAGAGAGAACAGAACCAGCAGCTGGGTCGGCAAGACCTGCCTGTGGAGCATGTCCGATGGCTGTTGCAATACCCTTTGTACCACGATAGTCGAGGGCTACCACACCACAGTCAGAGAGTGGAAGCTGAATCTCGCCCTGACATTGCTGGCGTGCAATCTTACCTGTTACGGAGCGGTCAACTTTGTTAGTCAACCAGTCCTTACAAGCTACAGCCTCAAGCTGGAGCACGTTCTCAAGGTACTTGTCTATATCGTTGAATGAATATGTAGCATTCTCGTATGTGCGGACAACAGTCTCGTCACGCATGTATGTCTTTGGAGAGTGACCAAACATCTGAGCCACGTCAAGGTCGAATGGACGAACGCCATCACCCTGCTGGAATGCGAAATGAGCATCACCAGTACACTCACCAACCACATAGAGTGGAGCACGCTCACGCTCTGCAATCTTACGAACATGGTCGATATGCTTCTCGTCAATAAGGAGACCCATACGTTCCTGTGACTCGTTGGCGATAATCTCCTTTGAAGAAAGTGTCTGGTCACCAATAGGGAGCTTAGTCATGTCAATAACACCACCACACTCCTCAACAAGCTCAGAGAGACAGTTGACGTGACCTGCTGAACCGTGGTCGTGGATAGATACTACTGGGTTCACGTCTTCCTCACAAAGCGCACGAACGAGGTTGTTGGCACGCTTCTGCATCTCAGGGTTAGCACGCTGAACGGCATTAAGCTCGATACCTGAAGAATAGCGACCAGTATCAACAGATGAGACAGAACCACCACCAAGACCGATGCGGTAGTTGTCACCACCTACAACGACAACCTTGTTGCCCTTCTGAGGCTCACCCTTGAGGCAGTCACGCTTAATACCGTAACCAACACCACCAGCAAGCATGATAACCTTGTCGTAGCCATACTGCTCAGTAACGTCGCCCTGCTTCTCTGCATGCTCAAATGTGAGGACAGAACCACAGATAAGTGGCTGACCGAATTTGTTACCGAAGTCTGAAGCACCATTAGATGCCTTGATAAGAATCTGCTCTGGAGTCTGGTAGAGCCACTTGCGGATAGGAAGAATCTTCTCCCAGTCGCGTATGTCGCCTTCCTTGTCGCTCTTTGTCCACTTAGCATAGCTGTGTGGCTGGCTTGGAGCAACGCCGTTACGTGGGTAGGAAGTCATATATACGGCTGTACCTGCGATAGGCCATGAACCTACACCACCACCCATACGGTCACGAATCTCACCACCCGTACCTGTAGCAGCACCATTGAAAGGTTCTACTGTAGTTGGGAAGTTGTGAGTCTCAGCCTTGAGTGAGATGACTGACTCAATATCCTTAATCTCGAAATAATCGGAAGTGGAGTGATCCTTTGGTGCGAACTGTTCTACCTTAGGACCCTGACTGAATGCGACGTTATCCTTATATGCAGAAAGAATCTTGTTTGGATTCTCCTGAGTTGTCTTCTTAATCATCTGGAAAAGTGAAGACTCCTTTTCCTTACCGTCAATAATGAATGTACCGCCGAAAATCTTGTGGCGGCAATGCTCTGAGTTAATCTGAGCGAAACCGAACACCTCTGAGTCCGTAAGTTTGCGACCAAGCTGTCCTTCTACCTTGTGGAGATACTCAATCTCTTCTGGTGAAAGTGCAAGACCTTCCTTTTCGTTGTACTCCTCAAGGTTCTCGATGTGAACGATAGGGGCAGGCTTGATGTTGACTGTGAAAATGTCCTGATCCAATCCCTTGTACATGCGCTGGAGCATAGGATCATGTTCTGCATCCTCGCTGTCAACTGGGAAATACTCCTCAATACGCTTAACGCCTGTAAGACTCATGTTCTGAGTAATCTCAACTGCGTTAGTACTCCAAGGAGTAATCATTTCGCGACGTGGACCCACGAAGAAGCCATCAAGTTTTTGTACGTCAAGTAAGGTTGCTTCGCCATAGAGCCAGCAAAGCGCATTAACCTCGTCAGCAGAGAGCTTATGCTCAACACTTGTTGCGATTACGCTCTGCGAAGGTGTTCTGAAAAAATAAATCATAACTTATGTGGTATGAATTATATGAAAATAAAAATTTAGATATCTGGGTGCAAAGTTAGGCAAAAAAAGTAGAAAGGCAAATAATAAGCCAAGGTATTTCGTCACAATTGGCTCTATTACATTAGTATTCCCTTTACCCCCGGTCCAAACTTAAACGTAATCGGAACGTAGAACTTACACTTTACAGGCTCACCATTCTTCTTTGCAGGATTCATTTTTCCAATTCCACTTACCACTTTCAACACATGAGACTCCAACGCTTCAAGACTTTTTTTAACAGCCTGTACTCTCTTTGAATCTAATGCTTTACCAGACACGAGTTCTTCCATTTTCAATTCAAAATCCGCATAAGAGTCATTACAAAGAATCTCTGCATTTGAAACAGAACCATCAACATCCACATCAAATCCTACATAAATTTTTGTTTTTATATTGTTTTTTAATGCTATTGTAGGATACCTCAAATGATTACTAAGATATTTGTTCAGAGCCTTGTCTCCTCCAATAAAACTTGGTTCTTCATCATAATCTCCAGTAGGGAGTTTTACCTGTCCCATATAGCTATAATAATATTTCA
>JAGCWG010000119.1 GCA_017961965.1 Bacteroidaceae bacterium
CAACAGCCAGACCTCATTCCAGTATATCAAGTCACATCAGGCTATCGACCAGGACTTCACTACGGTTGACAAGTCATTTGTCCTCAACGACCGCAACCAGAACATGGTATCAGAGGAGTTGACTCTCAAGTCAAATAATGACGGCCGCTACCAGTGGGTTGTAGGTATGTTTGGTATGATGGAGCATGTCAATCGTTCCGTTGACAACAACTCATACACATCAGGTACAGACAACCATACAGACTATTGCGTTCCAACAAGTTCGCTTGCCGTATATCACCAGAGCTCTTATAACGTGTGGAAAGGATTGTCTGCAACAGCTGGTATCCGCTTTGACTACGAGCATGCCAAGACAAAGTATGACAACGACAAGATTACCTTTGCCACAGGCAACATCGCACACGTTACCGACTTTGAGAGTACAAAGAACTTCCAGCAGGTCACACCTAAGTTCACTCTCCAGTATCTCACAACAGCTGACAACCTCTTCTACGGAGCAGTAACACGTGGTTACAAGCCAGGTGGATTCAACAAGTCATTCTCTAATGACAACGAGCGTTCATACGAGCCTGAGTATAGCTGGAACTATGAGATTGGTGCACGTATCAACATGCTTGACAATAAGCTCACCGTAAGTGCAGACCTCTTCTACATTGACTGGCGTGAGATGCAGATCACATCTACCATTCAGGGTGTAGGTAACATCACTACTAATGCGGGTCATACAGACAGTAAGGGTGGCGAAATCACCGTCTCAGCACGTCCACTGAAGGGACTCCAGTTTAACCTGAGCTACGGCTACACCTATGCTCGCTTCCTCTCTTACAAGAAGAGTGATGCTGTCGATTATACTCACAACCGTCTCCCACTCGTGCCAAACCACACACTGGGTGCTAACGTAAACTACACATACAATCCAACATCAGGATTCTTCGACCGTATCGTGTTCAACGTAAGTACAACAGGACTCGGACGCATCTACTGGGCAGAGGACAACGTGGTAAGTCAGAATTTCTACGCATTGCTCAATGCCAAGGTAGCCCTCACTCATGGCAAATTCACATGGGAACTCTGGGGTAAGAACCTTACGAATACCGACTACATGGCATACGGCTTCAAGTCTTCGACTGGCAACTATGCACAGGCTGGCAAGCCACTCATGTTCGGAACAACAATCGAAATGAACTTCTAAGGAGCCCTCCTCCCCAAAAAGGGGGCTTTTCCTCTGCTCTCTGTGTTTCATAAGCAATTAGCGAACAGAGTAAAATACATTTTTCACTTTTCACTTCGTTTTAATAAACGTAAAAAGACTATGGCGACAACAACAAATATTGACAATGTGAGGAAAATAAATCTTGCAACGTTTTTTTGTCTCTACATTGCTCAGTTCATACCATCCACGTTTATATCCACAGCCATGCAGGTGAGTATGCGTCAAGCCAACTACGGCTTGGCTACTATAGGTCTTCTGCATCTCATACACATTCCGTGGATAGTCAAGTTTCTGTGGTCGCCAATGGTTGACCGCTACTGCGCACGTCTTTCCAACTATCGTCGCTTCATACTTTGTATGGAGGGACTCTATGCCTTGTCCATCATCTGCATCGGTTTTCTGGATATATCCAAGGACCTGTATTTCATCTTCGTCCTTATCTTCATATCCATGATAACCTCTGCCACTCAGGACATAGCAACCGACGGACTGGCAGTACGTGCATTCGGCAAGGGCGACCATAGTGCCGTGAACAGTATGCAGTCAATGGGACGATATGCCGGCGCGTTTATCGGTAGCGGTATCTTCATCGTAATGCTTGAGACCTATGGCTGGAACGTCGTCTTCCCATTCCTCGGACTCGTTGCACTTATCATGGTCTTTCCTCTGCAGGTGAACAAGAAGATACATATTGAGGAGCGTTCGCACAAGAACAGAGCCAAACTGATGGACTTTATATGGTTCTTCTCACGCAAGGACATCATCCCTCACGTCATCTTCCTTCTTCTCTATTTCATGGGAATAATAGGTATCATAGCCAATATCCGTCCTTATATGGTTGACCTTGGCTATGACATGAAGGAGATAGGCGTATGGTTCGGAATGGTCGGTACTGCCACTTC